>CAYZMD010000126.1:0-4393 GCA_964479425.1 uncultured Methanosarcinales archaeon
CTTTATATTCCTTACGACGCAGTATAAACTTCATTAAGCCCAGAGTTTTTAAAGTTTTTAATAATATATAATCTGCTTTAGGAATTGCAGCCCTTGCTGGAGCACCAATAATTCCAAGCAATTTCTTTTCTAAAATACTAATAGTATGATGCCTTCTTGCTTCTTTTGATAGAGCCTGACTATACTCTCCTTTCTTTAAGAGTCCAGCAACAATTGCTGCATAATAATATTTTCTTGCTTTATTACTTGGAACAATAGAATACTGTAAATCGTCAAGCAAATTCAAAGTATAGCTTTGTAGTTTTCGTGAATTTATTTTTCCTTCACTATATTCATTTGTTTTCTGTAAAAACTGCTTGTCTTTATTTACGTAATGAATAAAACTAGTTCTTTCGCGAGCAACAAGTGGTATAGAAAGACTTCCAAATATAATTCCTACTCCAATTAAATAATGCTTCCAACTCATTAAGAAAAATAAAGAAACAATATACTTAATTCTTTGCATACATTTAAAAATAATATAAAATTTTAACAGACTATGAAGCTAAATAAATTCAATTATAATTTACCAAAAGAATTGATTGCGCAAACTCCTATAAAAGACAGAACACAGTCTAGGCTACTCGTATTTCAAGATAAAATTGAACATAAGAGATTCTATGATATTGAAAATTATTTAGAAAAAGGAGATACTCTTGTGCTAAATAACAGTAAAGTTATTCCTGCAAGATTGTATGGAAAAAAAGAGACTGGCGGACATATTGAATTATTACTTCTAAAAAAACTAACTTCAAAAAAATGGAAAGTATTGATTAAAGGAAAAAATATGCATGAAGGTCAAAGAATTATATTGAGTAAAGATATCTATTGTACAATTAAAGAAAAACAATATGAAAAAATTGTTGAATTTAATAAGCCTATTACTAAATATATTAAAGAACACGGAGAGATGCCAATACCTCCGTATATTAAAGAAAAATTAAAAGAGCAAGGAAGATATCAAACAGTCTATGCAAAGAAAACAGGGAGTGCTGCGGCACCAACAGCTGGACTACATTTCACAAAACAATTACTAAACAAACTAAAGAAAAAAGGCGTAAATATAGTATATATAACCTTACATGTGGGGCTTGGAACTTTTCTACCAGTAAAAGTAGACAATATTAAAGAGCATAAAATGCATGAAGAATATTTTGAAATAACAAAAGAGACAGCCGATATAATAAACAAAACAAAAGGTAAAGTTATGGCTGTTGGAACAACTACATTAAGAACATTAGAGAGTGCTAGTAAAAATAAAAAATTACAACCAATTTCAAAATCAACAGAAATATTTATTTATCCAGGCTATAAATTTCAAAGTAAAATTACACATTTGATTACTAATTTTCATTTACCTAAATCTACGCTATTAATGCTCGTAAGCGCATTTAAGAAAAATATAATGAAAGCATACGATGAAGCAATAAAAGAGAAATATAGATTCTTTAGTTTTGGCGATGCAATGTTAATAAAAAAAGAAAAATAAAATAATTAAAATTCAACTTTAACGTCTTTTCTATCTTCAGCTGAAACTTTAAACATTTCTTGTTCAGTATAACCTAACATTCTAGCAACAAATACATCAGGAATACTTTGTATTCTAATATTAAATTGATTTGTGCTATCGTTATAGAATTCTCTTCTATCAGCTAATTCATTTTCAATGCCGGATATTCTTCCTTGCAAATGCATGAAATTTTCATTAGCTTTTAGCTCAGGATAATTCTCAGATACAGCAAACAAACTTTTCAAAGCGCCTGTAAGCATGTTATCAGCTTTAGCTTTTTCAGACATGTTTCCTGCTTTCATCATAGAAGCTCTAGCATTAGTTACTTCTGTTAAAACACCTTTCTCATGTTTCATGTAACCTTTAACTGTACTAATTAGCTTTGGTAACTCGTCTGTTCTTTGTTTAAGTAAGACATCAATGTTTGCCCAACTCTTTTTGATGTTGTTTTTTAGTCTAACTAGCCCATTAAATATAGCTACAACGTAACCAATAAAAGCTAATAAAATCAGACCGAATACAACTGCAATTATAATTGTTATTCCTATTGCCATTTTTTTATTCCTCCGTTTTAAAATAATACTAAATAAGATATTATTACTAAACTTTCTATTAATAAAATCAATCCTAAAAATATTCCGCCAGCAATTTTCCAATTAAAACTATTAAGAACTCCTTTTTCATCTTTATCTGAAATATAATATAATGATTTTTCTTTTTGTATCATAATATCTTCTTCATTTTTTTGAACATTACCATTTTTAATATAAGGATTATCTCCAGCAGTACCTAAAACATATAATTTATCATTTGGTTCTATAAAATACTCTCTATATCTCATTATTGTTTTTAAACCAAAAATATTAAATTTTGAAGTGAAAATTTTAGATTTTAAGAATTTGTCAAGATCTGCTTTAGAATAAAAAACATGACCTTCAAATAAAGTAATTTCTGCACCTTTTGAATCAATTAAAACTTTTTTTGTATTATCTTTTAAATAAAATGGAATTCCTTTAGGGTGATCTTGAAATAAAGTGATTTTTGCTCCTTTTGGATCAACTAAAACTTTTCCTGTATTATCTTTCAAATAAAATGGAATTCCTTTTTCAATTTGCTTGACAACTGACCAAGAATTGCGATTTTTATTATCTGTAGATTCTTCTATAATACAATGATAATAGACACAATCTTTATTTGTAAAAGGACTTTTTAAAATTTGTTTCGTTGCAGGAACAACTTTTCCAAAAATTTCAACGAATCCCATAGCAATACTCCTAATCTTAGAAGTTGGTAAATTTTCAATCATTCTTTTTTGCTTCAACAAAAAAAGGCACTTTAAAAAAATTGCAAAGCCTGCACAAAATACAAATATTGTAAATACAAATACTTTTATTTTCATATTGAAAAATACAAATATAGAATATATAAACTTTACTAAATTTATATTTTTGCACTTTTCATAAAAATGTATTTTTAAGCGTTTCAATAAATGTTTTCTTTAGTTATTCTCTTAATTTAATGTACTCCTTTATACGCTATTGATTTCAAATAGATACAAACTTCTATACCGTTTTAATATATCTAAGAGATCTTTTTAGAATGTGTTTAATTAAGAATACTAGTTATTACATCATTATCATTAATTTCTTTTTTCCAGAAAAAAAATAAAATTTAAACCAATAAAAATCAAAAAAGATTTTTAAGGTTCAAATAAATTTGAAAATTAAAATTCAACTTTAACGTCTTTTTTGTCTTCAGCTGAAACTTTAAACATTTCTTGTTCTGAATAGCCTAACATTCTAGCAACAAACACATCAGGAATACTTTGTATTCTAATATTAAATTGATTTGTGCTATCATTGTAGAATTCTCGCCTATCAGCTAATTGATTTTCAATGCCAGATATTCTTCCTTGTAAATGCATAAAAATTTCATTAGCTTTTAGCTCAGGATAATTCTCAGATACAGCAAACAAACTTTTTAAAGCGCCTGTAAGCATGTTATCAGCCTTAGCCTTTTCAGACATGTTTCCTGCTTTCATCATAGAAGATCTAGCATTAGTTACTTCTGTTAAAACACCTTTCTCATGTTTCATGTAACCTTTAACTGTACTAATTAGCTTTGGTAACTCGTCTGTTCTTTGTTTAAGTAAGACATCAATGTTTGCCCAACTCTTTTTGATGTTGTTTTTTAGTCTAACTAGCCCATTAAATATAGCTACAACGTAACCAATAAAAGCTAATAAAATCAGACCGAATACAACTGCAATTATAATTGTTATTCCTATTGCCATTTTTTTATTCCTCCGTTTTAAAATAATCCTAAATAAAATAATATGAATGAAAGACAACCAATAGTTAAAGCCGCTCCTCCGTAAATTCCACCAGCAACTTTCCACTTAAAACTGTTAATTACATCTTTTTCTCCTTTGTCTGAGATGTAATATAATGGTTTTCCATTTTTTATCATAATATCATCTTCATTTTTCTGAGAGCTACCATCCTTAACATAAGGATTATCTCCAGCAGTTCCCAAGACATAAACCTTATCCTTAGGTTCTAAAAAAGATTCTCTATATCGCATTGTTTTATTAAATCCAAAAAAACTAGTTGATGTCAATTTATTAGATCTTAAAAAAACTTCAACATTAGCAGGAACTTTTTTTCCTGTTCTAGAATTAAAAATATGATCTTGAACTAAAGATATTGTTGCTCCTTTAGGATCAACCAAAACCTTTCCTGTATTATCTTTAAGAAAAAAAGGAACACTCACAGTACTTTGTTTAACTGTCACCCAAGAACTCCTCTTGCCATTACTTCTATATTCCTCTATCGAATATTTATA
>CAYZMD010000127.1:0-4390 GCA_964479425.1 uncultured Methanosarcinales archaeon
TTCAGGTCTTGTTTCAAATTTTATAGCTTTATCTCGAAACCTGACATTTTCTTCTTTTAAGAATCCTGATAAATAAATATTTATACCTTGCTTCGTAGACTTTGGTAATGATACAATACCATAACATTCTTCTTTTCCATACATTAAATGTACTAAATCAGTCATGTAATCAAGAATAATCAAATCGTGTTCAATAACTAAAATACTAGTATTTTCATTCGCTAGATGCTTAATGAATTTACTTACTTTAATTCTTTGCTTTACATCAAGATAACTTGATGGCTCGTCAAAAATGTATAAATTTGCATCTTTTAATACAGTTGCAGCAATTGCTACTCTTTGCAATTCTCCACCTGAAATTTGTTTAATATCATTATCTAAAATATTTTTTATTTCTAAAAGTTCAGCATATTCTTCTAGTTTATTTATTTCATCAACCTTTTCAAGTAGATCTCTTACTTTGCCACTAGCTTGCTTTGGAATTAAATCAACAGCTTGTGGTTTGTAAGCAACTTTAATTACTCCTGATTTAAGCTTCTCAAAAAATGCTTGAGCTTCTGTCCCTTTAAAATATTGAATTAAATCATCATAATTAGCTTCTGAATCTAAGTTCCCTAAATTTGGTTTTAATACTCCTGCAAGTATTTTGATTGCTGTAGATTTTCCAATTCCGTTCTTACCTAAAACACCAACAACTTTTCCAAATATTGGAATTGGTAGGCTATATAATGCAAAAGAATTTTCTCCATATCTATGGATAGGATCTTTAGTTAGAGCTTCTGGTAGATTGATTATACTAATACAATCCATAGGACATCTATTAACGCATATATTGCAACCTATGCATAAGTCCTCACTAATGACGGGTTTATTCTCTTCTAAAAGAATACACTCTTTACCTGTTCTATTCACCGGACATGAATTTCCACAAATAAAGTTACAACCACTGCCATTAACACATTTCTCTTTCTCAACTACAGCTATTCTAACCATAAGGATATAGATTTATATTGTATTTAAAAAGATTTGGGTAGTATTTTTATAGATGAAATTATTATTCTATATTCATGGACTTAATTAAGTTTTCTTTTGAAAAGGATAATGACAGATTATCAATTGAAGGATGTTTAGAAAATGTTAATAAAAAGGAATTAAGAATATTAAAAGAGATTACAGACATGCATGCTCATAAAGGATTAGTTAGGTGTAAGACGTCATATATGAAAGATATTAAAGTCTTTAAATGGAAGGGATTGCCATACGATATGGGTGATAAATACTATCATGTCGAGTTAAAATCATTTTATGAAGACAGTAAGAAAGTTGAATTTCTTTTTGATCTTCCAGGAATTAGAAGTTATTTTCTATTATATAATATTCTTGAAGATGAAGATATTGAATTAAATAAAAAAGCAGGAGCTTATAAATCCATAGAAAAGCTTGCAACTGCAATAGCATTCTCACTTAAAGAAGCATATTATTTCCCTAAACCTAAACTTAAAAGAGTTCAATAGAAACAGTGAAACCACCAAAAAACCAAATTATTCTCTTTTTAAACACATATCAAACATTTTATAAATAGATAAAAAAATTAAAGCTATAATGAGGTGTTATAATGGATTATCCTAAAGCGTTAAGAAAACCTTTTACAGACGCAACAAAATTAATTATCGGAATTTTTCTTAATTCAATTCCTTTCTTGCAGTGGTTTAGTATTGGATATATTATGGAGTGTAGTGGACTTGGAAAAAATAAACCAAGTAGAAATATGCCTGAATGGAAACAATGGGGCGACTTTTTTCTTAAAGGAGTAGTTGGCTGGGTAATAGCAATTATTTATTTTATTCCTGCATTATTAGTCGCTAGTATTGGAGCATTTAATATTGTTATGGCGCTTATGAATACTTTTATTGGAAAAATTATTCCTGCAGGAATGCTTGAAAATGTAGCAACAGGTAGCGTACCACCAGAAGCATTAACTGCAATTATTCAAGATAATTGGACTCAAGCAATTCCTATTTTAATGAGAGCAGCACCAATATTATTTGTAACAGGTATTCTTGCTTTAGTAGCAGCATATTTTATACCGGTAGCTATGTTAAGATATTTGAAGAAAAATAATATCTCTGCAGCATTTGAAAAGAAAGTATGGCATAATGCATTGAATGTAAAATATTTCATTTCATGGATAATTATGGCAGTTATATCTACTGTATTGTTAGCTTTACTTGATTGGATAAGATTTTTTGGAGCTGGCGCTGCTGGATTTATTGCTGGTGTTATAGGTTTTACTTTGATTGGTAATGCTATTTCCAAGCAAGCAAAGTAAGATGAATGTTTGAAGTTTTCTGCTTTTTAGCTACGCTCAAAAACAGAAAGTTATGTCATTATCATTCCAAACTTTTGGTCCAAAGAACCAAAAGCTATCTCACTAGAGTTCGAAGTTTTCTCCTTTTCAGCTACGCTGAAAAACAGAAAGCTTTTTAAATAAGATAGGATTTCTGAGTATTATGGCAAAATTAAGAAAAGGCTGTGCATACAGAAGACTAGAGAGACCTTATACTAGACATAGTAAGTTTAGAGCAAAAAGTTACGTTAGAGCTAAGCCCAATATTGTTATTGTTAAGTTTGATATGGGAGACCCGTCAAAAACATTCGAGAATAAATTAATTTTGAAATCTAAAGATTTTTTACAAATAAGACATAATGCATTAGAAGCAGCAAGACAGACTAGTAATAGATGTTTAGAAAAAAACTGCGGAAAAGGCAATTATCATCTTAAAATTAAAGTATATCCACATCATATTCTTAGAGAAAATCCGCTAGCTTCAGGAGCAGGAGCCGATAGAATGAGTACTGGTATGAAGAAAAGTTTCGGTAAAATTATTGGTATGGCAGCTCAAATTAAGAAAGGAAAAACTATCATGGAAGTAAGAGTGGATAAAGCTAATATTGCTACTGCAAAACTTGCATTAAAAAGAGCATCACAAAAATTTGCATGCAGTTGTACAATACTTGAAGCATAAAATTAATTCTTGTTTTTTTATCAAAACACTTAAATAAAATTAAATAGATTTTTATTCATGGAACAAAAAAAAGTACTTGTCGTAGATAATGGTACTAAATATATGCAAAATCTTACAGAAAAAATTAATTCTCATGCAAAAGAACATTCTAAAGGGAAAAAAATCACTATTGATAAAGTTGATGTAAGCAAATTAAAAAGTTTAGATAATATTAAAGATTATGACGCTATTATTCTAAGTGGAAGCACACATAGAGGGCATAAAAATACAGGTCACGATTATATTCTTAAAAACGCAAAAGATGATGCTTATATCGTTGGGGTTTGTCATGGACATCAAAGTATAGCTCATATTTATGGTGGAATTGTTGAAAAATTAGATGACTATGAAGTTGGTAATAAGGAAATAACTATAACAAAAGATGATGATGTTATTGGCAAGAAAGGTAAGATGAGCATATATAAAAATCATAAATACGCTGTGACTGAATTACCAAGTGAATTAGAAGTAATCGCAGAATCTAAAGTTGGAAGAAAGACAATAATAGAAGCGTTTAAACATAAGACAAAAAACATTTATGGCATACAAGGACATCCTGAAAAGGGTGGAAAGGCTGAACAAATTTTATATAATGCGTTAAATAAAGCGTATAAGTGATTTAAAGATATTTGTATAGTTTTTTTAATCCTTTAATTTTGGTTATATTAAATTCTTGTTTTATCCAATTACAAGCGAGCTTATGTGTTATAAGGTTAAAATGACTAGCGTTTCTTTTAATGCTACTTGAAGAAGAAACAATTTCTTCATTGTTGTATTTATAATGATTAATTATTTTTTCTATTTGTTTTATAAAATCACAGTTTAGTTGTTCTAATGAATTATTAATATTCTTATATCTTTGATTACAAATATTTTCTTCTATAAAATACTCGTTGTTATCTAGGGCTTTTTTTGAGTTATGATATTCTATTATGTCTTTTTTAAGCTCTTTTAAATCTAAATGTGTATATTTTTTCTCTTTAATGCTGCCTGCAAAAAGAAATAAGTTGTCTAATGATTTTTCTGTTTTTTTAATTTCTTTTTTATATATAGTACTATAACGTTCAATTTTTGTTATGGCTTTTTTTGCCTCTTTTATAACAGATTTCCTGTCAATATATTCTATATTTGTTTTTAAATATTGTTTGATGTTATTATATCTTAAACTATCAGTTTTTATTTTTATTTCATTTATCTGTAAATTCATTACTTCTTTTTCTATATTATTATTATATGTGTAGATTTTCTTATTAATTCTATTCCCTAATATTTCAATTTTTTCAAAAAAATCATCTTTTTTAAGATTTGAATCTAAAGAGAAGTTT
>CAYZMD010000128.1:0-4389 GCA_964479425.1 uncultured Methanosarcinales archaeon
GTATTTAAAAAATACTACATTAATTCCATTTAATTGGCTTAACTTAACGACATTGAAGCGCAGCGTCCCCTTGAGTAAATTTAGAGTCCGTCTATCTAGCGAACAAAGTGAGCAATTAAGATATAGAATAAAAGGGCAATTTTCGTTTTTTTAGAAATTTAGATTATTATATTTTTTTAAATCTTTTTTACTATGCTTATATATGATATTATGGTGTGCATAATCCACAAAATATACAATATCATTATCACCAAAGAATAAAATTACATATGAGTTATTCACATGTACTCTTCTGAATTTCTTAAGATCGTGCGATAGATTTTTGTAATGTGTAATATTTTCACAAGTTAGAATTTCTTCTTTTTTATTTAGAATGTTTTGTAATTCTTGACCTTTAAGCTTTTTGACATTTTTTTTAAAAAGGTGGCTGAATTTATATTTTCTCACTTTAGTTTAGCCCTTTTTTTAAGTTCTCTTTCAAATTTTTCAGATTCTATTTCAGACATAAACGTGCTTGCTTCTATACTATTCAATTTTTCAAGATATTCACTTCTAACTTGGTCTTGTTCATAGATTTTTTCTCTGGCAGCTTCTCTAAAGAATTCTTGGATATTAAGAAATCCATGGATTTTAGCATATTGTTGAGCATGATTGAAAAAATCTTCTGATACTCTTAAATTAAGTTGCATTGTCATGATATTATATAATACCACATAATATTTAAAACTATCGTTTTTTTTTAGAAAATTGTCCCCTTCTGTTTTTAGGACTCCAAATTTATTGTATTTAACATGGAAGTTTGTTAAATGGTGAGTGAAACGAACGAACCGTATGACGCAGAACTTGCCCGCTATATTTATATATTATGATGAACATTAAACATAGTATGAATAAAAAGGAACTAGAAAATGAATTGATAAGAATAATGTTTTCTTCAAAAAGCACGTATCTTATTCCTGATCAAAATAAAATTTATCAAAAAGTAATTACTAGTTTACTTAAACCATTTATTAATTTAAATGCAACTAAGATTGTTGCTATTGATATGAAAGGATTAATGTATGGTCCTATTATTGCAAATAAACTGAAGCTTCCTTTTGTACCTATATTGAAAGGTAACAAAATAAAAGCTAGGAATTTGGTTCAAAAAAGTAATTCTTTTACAGATTATTCGAAATCAAAAAAATCAATTGAGATTTTTAAGGAATCTATTACAAAGAAAGATAAGGTTATATTGATTGATGATTGGTTTGATTCAGGTAAAACTGGTAAAGCTACAATAAAACTCATTGAGAAATTAGGTGGTAAAGTAGTTGGTATAGGTGTAATTTACAACCAGTTAAAATCAAAAGATCAAGAGTTTTTTGATAAATATAATTATCATTTTCTAGTTCAATTAAAGCCTGAAGAATAAAGGGCAAGTTTGAGTAATATGGCATTTAACATTTATTCTAAACGAAGTCGCGAAGCGATACATTAAGACAAATAATTAAAGGGCAGTTTTTCATTATTTTTTAACAAGTCCGTATAAACATTCATCACTGCAACAACCGTTTTGTTGAAGGATATGCTTTTTTAATATTCCTTCTAATTGGTAACCTACTTTTTCAAGAATTTTCCTTGCCCCAGTATTAAATACTCTTGTACCAGTTTCCATTTTTTTTAGATTATATTTTTTGAATGCATACTTAGTTAGTTCTTTTAATCCTGCAGTTCCAAGCCCTTTACCTCGAAATTTTTTTATTAGACCAAAACCTATAATTGCTTTATGTTTTCGAACTATATCCATTAACCAAAAGAAACCTGCAATTTCATTGTCGATAAGTAATGTAAAACCTTCGCCTGTTTTTGGTCTTTTTTTTAATCCTTCTTTAAGCTCTTTTTTTGCTTTTGCTAATGTCTTAGGATAAGAATGAAAGTTTCTTTGTGCTTTAGGATCATTATGCATTTCAAAATATGCTTTATAATCTTCTAAAACGGTCGATCTTAAAATGAATCTTTTTGTTTTTATGGTTACCATAATATTGCATGATTTTATGTATATATAAATATTTTGAAAGAAAAACTGTCCTCTTCTATTTTTGGGACTTCAAATTTATTGAGTTTAACATGAAGCTATCTACGGTTTAAAATTTGAGGCATCCCGCAAATTTTGAATTGGGGAGAGTGACTGCAAGGAGCGAATTAGATAGCGTTTGTTATGTGGTGAGTCTGAAAGGCGAACGACCGAAGGGACAGTTTATTTTTCGTCATTTAGTCTTATAGAAGTTTCAATCCAATTACCTGTTTTTTTAAAATTACAAGAATTAATATAAAATGGTTTTAATTTAGACTCGATTAATGCATATACTATTTTAACATTTTTTCCAAATGCTTCATTGCAAAATTCTTGAACTAATTTTGTGCCTATTTTTTTACCTCTGTGATTAGTATCTATTCTAGATTCGTGGACCATTGCTTCATCATTTTTTGTTGGGACAATATAACCTGTAATATATCCAACAATTTTATCATTTTCTTCTGCAATTAAAATTATGGCGTTTGTATTTTTAATACAATTAACAAAATCTTCTTTAGTCCAATAATTTTCATTTTCTTGAGATGATATTATAAAACATGAATCTACATCATTAAGCGAAGCATTACGAATTATCATATGTAAATAGGTAATTGGAACAAATATAAAACTTTCTATAAAAGAAAAATAAATTGCACATAACATTCACATTTGTTATGTTCTTTTTCCATACTTTAGTGTGGAAAAATTGCGTCCGCAACGTTTTTTCGGGGGTGTTCCATTTTATGAGCGAATGCAATATTTAGAGAACAAGAATTACTGAGTTTTGGGTTTAAAAAATGAATCTAAATCTTTTTGGGTTTTTATAATATCATCTAAACTTTTCACTTCCATGATTATTTTTCTTACGACTGACATATCTAATAAATTTAAAACATGTTTCCAGTCTAAAGTTCCATCTCTTAATGCTATATGTTCATCTTTTTTTCCTGAGTTATTATGTGCATGAACATAAACTATTCTATTTTTAATTTTATTAATGAATTCGTCAATTTCACATCCAAGCATACCTCTTCCATATCCATTATTTAAATGTCCCAAATCAAGATTATAGTTTATATCCGGAAATCGTTTAAGAAAATCTAATGCTACATCTGCGACAATAATTCCATTTGATTCGTAAATCATTTCTACATTATGCTTTTTTGCATAATTTAATACTTTTCTTAACTGTGATGCTTCCTTTTTTGTTAGTTTGTCGTGTTTTAGATGAAAAATTAGTTCTTTTGCACCAATCATTTCGCAAATTATTATTTCAGATTTCAGCATATCTAATTCTGTATTTGTAAATTGAACATTTTCTGTAAATACTTTTACAGTTCCTGAGTGTAAACTTAAATCAAATCCTTTTAGATATGGTTTTATTTTGTTTATCCACGCGGGATCAAGATATAATGTTGCATTTCTTCTTCCAATTTCTAGAACTTTATATTCCGATTTTCCAATTTCCTTATACCACTCTTTTTGATTAAATGTGCTAGTATTTATACCTATTTTAGGTGTCATGAGATTATATGTGTGATGTAGATATAAAAATTTATCTATTTAATCCCAAAACTTTATTGCTTATTTACCCCTGAAAAAATGGAATATAACACGAGTCGATGTTAAATCCTTTTCCAGTTACGAGCGAAGCGGAGTTTTGGAGAACTGCGCATCAGAGTAATTTTGAGAGGCGTTCTATCCAGAACAAAGTGACACATAAAGGACAAGAATCAAGGGGATAATTTTTATCTAGAGCGAAGCTCCATCTATTTTAACATTAAAGGGCAATCTCGTTTATTTTGTTTTCTTATTAAGAACATCTATTAGACAATCTCTATTAAGTATTCTCATAACCTTACATCCACCACCACAATTAGGAAGGTGTTGACATTTTGAACAACTATCCTTTAATGAAATATTTCGAAACTTTTTAAGTCCCTTTTCCCAAATTTCTTTGAATGAATTTCTTCTTATATTGCCTTCAATAAAAATATTTTTTTCATAAATTGGACATGCCATTATATCTCCATTAGCCATGAGCGTACATGATGTCCAACCACAACTACAGAAAAAATAAGAATTTCCTCTTATTCTTTTATTTGAATTTCCTAAATATCCAGCTTCAGAACAAACTGAAATTTTGATTTGATCACCATTCTCTTTTATGAATTTAATCAATTCTTTTATTTCATGATTATCTAATAATAAATTATTTTTTGCCCTTCCCCTGGGTAATATCATATTAATTTTCCAAATATCAATATTTAAAGATAATATTAAGTCTCTTAATTGATTTAATTCTAAAAAATTTAATTTATTTACAGTTG
>CAYZMD010000129.1:0-4382 GCA_964479425.1 uncultured Methanosarcinales archaeon
TTTTAGTAGATTAGTTGATAAAGAAAATAATCGTTATAAAGAAGAAGAATATATAGGTTTATTTATTAAAAATATTGAAAATGTTCAAGGTGATGAACGTGATGTAATTATTTTTTCTGTAGGTTATGGTTTTGATAAGACGGGAAAATTCAGATATAGTTTTGGTCCTCTTAATGGAATTTATGGAACGAATAGATTAAATGTTGCTATTTCGAGATCAAAAGAAAAAACTTATGCGTTTGCATCTTTTGATCCAAGAGATATTAAATATGAGGGGAAATATGAGGGACCAAAATTATTAGGTAAATATTTGTCATATTGTGAAGCTGTATCAAATAAAGATGAAAAATTAGCGAATAATATTTTGTCAGATCTTAATCCTGTGGAAATAACGACAAATCCTTTCGATGAATATGATAGTGATTTTGAAGGTGAAGTAAGGGATGAATTAGTCAATTTAGGATATAAAGTTAAAACACAAGTGGGATGTAAAGGTTATAAAATTGACTTAGGAGTTTTACATCCTAAAAAGAAGAATCAATATTTAGTTGGCATTGAATGTGATGGAGCAACATATCATTCTTCAAAAAGTGCTAAAGATAGGGATGTTTATAGGCAATCTGTATTAGAAGATAATGGCTGGAAAATTATTAGGGTTTGGAGTAGGGATTGGTGGAAAAATCCTGAAATTGAAATGAAAAGGTTGGATAGAGAAATTAAAAAAATGTTATAATTTATTATTAATTTGAATTGAAAAATATACTATGAAGGTGATTAAAAATGAATTTTGAATTTAAATTGCATGAAGTAAAAATTAAAAATGAACTGTTTGGTAAAGAAGAAGAAATAAAACCGTCAGTATATGAGTTAAGTTGTGGATTAGCTAATATAAAAATCAATCTTGAAGTTAGACATAAAGAGATTATAAACGCATTAGAAAAAAATTATGAAGAACAAATGAAACAAATAGACAATTTATCTGTATTAATACGTAGGTATAACAAGAAATAAATAAATTAACTATGGTACCCAAATTGTCATAAGACATTTCACCATGGAATAATAGCAAAAAAAACCAAATATTAAAAATATTTAATAACAAGAATTATTGGAATAAGTGATGTATTATTATCAACTTTTATCATCCTAAATACATCCAGTATAAGTATATATGATTTTACAAAAACTTTCAGCCCATATGATATCCCCCTTAATAATCCAATTACCTTATTTTAAAGACTCTCAATATTTAATCCATTTCAATTCTTCATTATATTTTTCTTTACAAAGTTATTTGTGTATTATTTTAACATATGTGATATAATTTAATGATTTTTGAATTAAATGATTTTGAAATGTCTAGCATTATTTTTCCTAAAGGAGTATTTATTTTTGAAAAATCATCAAAAATGAGAACATCTCTGGAAAATAAATTAAAGATTGCAGTATTCTTTTTTTTAGTAACTATTACTTCAAATTTATGATCTCTTATTTCATCCACAATAATCCTTCGAGTACCATCGTATGAATCTATGATTATTTGTTTTTTCGCCCAGTCATTTTTATCTAAATAGTGATATTTTTCGTCATCGGAATATGATTCTAGTCCCTTATCTAATCTACCTTTACGTGGTTTAATTAATATTTCATTTTTTGGAAATCCTAAATTAATTAATGATTCAGTCCAATCTTCAATTTTATTTTCAGAGCAGATTATTGTAAACATATCTGTTTTTTTCAAATTAATTAAATTTTCAATTATTTTTAATCCGATATTCAAACTATCTGTTTTATCAGTACACCAGATTTGTTTATCGAAATTTATTTGTTTTGCTTCTTCATATTTATTTTTTTGAAATTCATTTAAATTTATTTTGTTGTAATTTCTATTTTTTCGTATCTTATTTTGTTCATTTAGTTCATTTATTTCTTCTTTTTCTATTTCTGTGCTTGTTTTAATTTTGGGGCCGATTAAAGCTCCATCTTTATCAAAATTTGCGATCATAGAATATTAATTGTAATAAAGGTATATTAAACTTACTTAAAATTTATAACTGGTATTAAATCTTAGATCATTAATCATTATTTTTCAACACATCTTCTGCAAATAGACCCATATCTTCAGTTTCAATCAATTCATAAGATTGATCCTTCTTTAGATGTATAAGATAAGAACTATGAACATCAATATCATACTCTTGTTTTAACATATGAGAGTATAAGGAAACTTACATTGAATAACTAAAAAATTTATTATGTGGGAATTCTTTTAACGGCCCTAAAGCCATTTGATAACACTCATTTTTAATGATATCTTTGCCGCATGTTTTATAGTCTAATAAGTGGATGTTGCCAGTTTCTTTATGTTTAACCATTAAGTCCACTGTGCCTGCAATCTTATGTTTCTTAGAAAAGATTTTGACTTCTGTTCCTAACACTTCAAAATGTGGATTATCATTAAAGAAGGCAATCGCATGTTTAATCTCTTCAAGTTCTTGTGGGTTAAGATGCTCACCTAAAATATATTTCTCAGCTAATAGGTGAATATGTGTCCCATACACTGCTGTTTCTTCCCATGCAGAAATAATTTCTTCTTTTGTCACTCCTCTATATCCAGCAACCTTTTCTGCAATCTTATCACGGTCAAAAGGGAAGAATGCACCCAATTTTGTTGTAACAGAGTCAAGTCTAACTCCATCAAGAGTATATTTATGCTGTTCTTCATTGAATTCTAAATTATTTGAAGAATTATGTTCCTTGATTTTATTAATTGGGTTCATGTTAGATTAGTTTTATTTAGGGGTTTAATATATTATTTGGTTTTGAGTTGTTAATTGATATAGAATCACATTTATTTTTTCATCTTAACCTATATATGATAATTCAGATGTTAACTTTTCAAAATTGTTGTTGTCTTCATAATCTACACGAACTTATCTCTTATGCCTTGTTAAAATAGGCTCTTTCATATTAGGAAATTTATTAAGAGATGTACTGTCAGAATTCCTAAAACATTTTTTACAAAAACCACCCCTCTTTTTTATTTTCTACATAGCCTGTTCTTTCATAGTTTTTATCCATCTATCAATTTCAATCATAGACATTTGCCCTATAAAAAAAGAATCAATAATTGCAGTAATTTTATGTCTTAATTTATGTGTGTTGGCATTCTTCGCATATGCAAACCATCCTTGTATATAATCATAGACTTCGTCATAAGTTAATTGTTTTTCATCATATCTTTGTTTTAAATGGTTTATATTCCTAAAACATTTTCTAATATTACGTTTCCTTAATAATTTATGATAATAGAATATTTTAAATCCTAAAAAATCAACACCTCTTGATATAGGCTGAATCTTTGTTTTACTCTCGCTTATCTGAATCAATAAATTTTGATTAAGAAATTCTATAATTTGATTTTTATACTTAGCGAGCATATCAATATTATTATGTAATATCACAAAATCGTCAACATAACGAATATAATATTTTGCTTTAAGTTTATGTTTGACATATTGATCTAACTCATTCAGATATACATTTGCAAGAAATTGGCTCGTTAAATTACCAAGTGGCATGCCTTTACCTTGTTGTTTCGAATTATGGTTTTTCAATATTGTCCTTAATAAGAATAAAAGTTTTTTGTCTTTTATACTTTTAGCTACAATATCAAGTAACTTCTCATGGTCCATGCTATCAAAGTATTGCTTAATATCACACTTAAGACAAAAACCTCTTATATTTTTTGAATTGTTTACTAAGGTCGCATTATGACTCACTTTTCTTGAAAATTTATTAAATCTTTGAATAGCTGCTAAAGAACCCTTTCCTTTTCTATTGGCATAAGAATCAAAAATAAACTTATTATCAAAGATTGGTTCAATAATATTACATATTGCGTGATGAACAATCCTATCTTTAAAATCACTAACACTAATTTTTCTAGTCTTTGGATCTCTTAGAATGAATGTTTTTAGTGGTAAAGGTCTATATGAATGAAACAATAACTCTGTCCTAATAATTTGTAAATTTTCTTTGAGATTCTTCTCAAACTCAACAACATAAGATTTTAGAGTCTTGCCCTTACGAGCTTTTTTGTGAGCTAACTTGAGATTTTCCAAATCACATACTTGTTGATACAGATTATTGTAAGTCTTCATATTAAAACCCTGTGCTAAGGTCATTCCACGAGAACGCCCATTGTTATTCATGTTGTTATTACAATTGATATGGAATTCATTATTATTGTAATACAGGAAAACCGCCCTCGTCGTTAGCCCACCACACCATACAATAGCTTCACAGATTCAGGGTTCAAGACTTACTAGCTGTCTCTGTTGTTTTGTCTAAATTAGACGACTTTATGCTCCTTACAGAGC
>CAYZMD010000130.1:0-4361 GCA_964479425.1 uncultured Methanosarcinales archaeon
GAAGTGTGAAAAATATAGAATAGAGTTGCTATGCAATAATAACCGTATACTACAAACTAAAAACAAAAGAAAAAGAATTAAAAAAGAAAGCAGAAAAACACAGAGAAGAATACAAAGAAAAGAAGGACGAAATCAAAAAAGCATGCGAAGACAAAGAGTCTGAAGAATGTAAAGCTGCTATCAAAGAAATCAAAGAAAAATCTAAAGAAAGATTAGCTAATGTTGCAGAAAACATATTGAATCATTTAAACAAAATGGTTGAAAGAATTGAAGCAGCAGAAGACATGGATGAAGAGAAAGCTTCAGAAAAATTATCAGTTCTAAATGAAAAAGTCTCTGAAATTCAAGCAGTACAAGAAGAAATAGAAGCTTTAGATGAAGAATCAACAAAAGAAGATTACAAAGAAATTGCTAAACAACTTAATGCGGGCCTTGGAAAAATCAAGCAAAGATTAAGAGAAACAAATGAAGCAATGATTAAAAATTCTGTTGGCAGAGTAATTCTTACTTCAAAAGCTTTAGAAGCTAAATTGAATAAACTACTAGAGAACATGAAAGAAGATGGTATTGACACAACAGACCTTGAAGCTAGCTTAAGTGAATTAAGTTCTGAATTAGAATCTGCACAGGTGGCATATGAAGAAGCTGTTATCGCATACAAAGAATCAAAGGATGATGACGCTAAAGAAAAATTAGAAGAAGCTAGAGAAGATTTGAAAGACGCACAAGATTCATTTAAAGATATTTACAACGAAATTAAAAAGCTAAAATACGATGATGACTTAGAAGAAATTGATGATGATGACATTGAAGTAGAAGACGAAGAAGAGACAGAAGATGCAGAAGATGAAACAGATGATGATGACGAAACAGAAACAGACGATGATAACGACGAAAATGATGATAATGAAACAAAATCAGGTGATGATGAATGATGAAAATTGAAAATTTTCAGCATGCCAAAAATCAAAGATTTTTAAGCATGAAAAGAATAATAACAATATTATTTTTGCTTGTATTAATAACAGCATGTGCAAAACCAATTGTTACAGAAGATAATACCCAAGTAACACAACCAGAAGTTGTATCTGACGAGCCAATTGAAGATGCACCAACAGGGGAAATTGCAAAAGCAAGCAAAGAAGTTGACACAATCCAAGAAGAGGATTTAAGTGAACTTGATGATTTATCAGCCGATCTAGAAGACATTGATTGGTAATTTTTTTATTTTTTATTTCTCTCTTTCTAAACAGAATAATGGGTTAGTTCTATAAGGATATATCCTCTTAAAAGACTATGGCAGGTAACTTTGTAAAAGCAGAAATAAAAAATTTAACAGTATTCACAATTTCCGCAGCTATAGCCATTAGTTGCTATGCAAGACAAATAGATAGTAATGCACTTGAAATATTAGTTATTAATAAAAAAACTGACATAAGTCATACGTAATTTTCTGGCGTCCAGTTCCATTTCATTCCACTGGACACACTGGACAGGTACGCGTAAGGTATATAAACAACCTTATCCTTAATATTACTGTGATGATGTAAATGGTTGATAAAAATAATATTCTTATTGTATTTCAAAATAAAAAGATTAGACGAATTTGGCATAATGATGAATGGTATTTTTCTGTAGTTGATGTGGTAGGAGCTTTAGTAAAAAGCGGAAGGGATAGAAAATATTGGTCTGATCTTAAAACTAAGCTTATACAAGAAGGGTTTGAGTTGTCCGAAAAAATCGGACAACTGAAATTACCTGCATCAGATGGAAAGTCTTATTCGACAGACTGCGCTAACACAAAAAACATATTCAGAGTAATCCAATCAATCCCGTCAAAAAAGGCAGAACCTTTCAAACTATGGTTAGCAAAAGTTGGTTATGAAAGAGTAGAAGAAATTCAAAATCCTGAACTTGCACAAAAACGTATGAAAGAATTATACAAATCAAAAGGATACTCTGATGATTGGATTGAAAAAAGAGTTAGAGGTATTGCAATAAGGGATGAACTCACAGACGAGTGGGGCAAAAGAGGAGTGAAAGAAGGAAAGGAATACTCAATCTTAACAGCAGAGATAAGTAAAGCAACTTTTGGTATGACCCCTGCCGAGTATAAAGAATTTAAAGGGCTAAAAAAAGAGAATTTAAGAGACCACATGAACGATTTAGAACTAATATTTGGTATGCTTGGAGAAAGAGTAACAAATGAAATTACTAGAAACAAAAATGTACAAGAATTCGATGAATGCTCACATGCAGCCAAAGAAGGTGGAGAAGTTGCAGGTAATGCAAGGCATGATGCAGAAAAACGAATAGGAAAAAGCATTTCAACAAAAAAGAATTATATTCATACTGAAGAAAAAAAGAGACTCAAATAACTTTTCCAACCAAACTTCTAAGCATATGTCCAATTATTTTGACGTCATAGAATTTGTCTAATTGTAATCTTTCTTTAACACCAACAATTAATGGATACGTACCAATCTGCCTTAAGAAAGTTGTATTCCCGTCATATATTTCTGCACGCAAGTTTTTTAGGATTGCTCCTTCTGGGACTAAATTTTTCAGCATTGGAGAGTCAATCTTTTGTCTTATATCATTTCTCCATTTCCAATAATATTTTTTATTCTTTTTAATAAATTTATTTTTTACGTCAGCAAACAAAGGTGTTCCTGGAAAGATAACAACTTGCCTAACATTAATTCTTCTAATAAGTAAATCTTCGTCCAAAAACTTTTGTAACCAAAAAATATTTGCTTCATGTGTTTTTTTACTTTCTTTATTAAGACCAAAAAGGATATTTATCCCAGGCAAAAACTCAGGTAGGCCATTATCTCCACGCTTCGCACCATATTTATTCATAATCTTTATTGCCTTGTAGGTTAGCTTTGCATTTGAATTTAGATTATTATTTTCAATAACGACATCGTCAAAACTTTCTTGTCCCATTGCTGCAATATTTCCAGCAGTACAATATTTCACAACAGTCTTTACTTTTTCTTCAGTAACATTTGCTGGATTAATATTATCGATATGCAAGATATCTGCATATTTGGAAGCGTTTTTTAATAATTTCTCCATGTCAGGATAAGAGAATAAATCGCTTTGTTTACCAATTCTAAAGTTTCTTATTCCATGTTTATGTAATTCTTTAATTTCTTCAATAATTTCATCAACATTTCTGTTTTCAACTTTTGCCTTCAAAGGTTCTGTACAAAAACTGCATCCAGTTTTTCTGGAACAACCTTTACTTGCTTCAATCTCAGCAATCAAAAATTCTTTGTGTGGGAATTGTTTTACAATCTCTGCACCTTTAATTGCAATATCTTTTATTTTATCATATGTGTATGTGTTATTCTTAATTTCATTATTTTCAAAAATTTCAGGATGGATTTCAATGTCTTCAACAATTTTATCAAAAACACCTTCATGGACTTTTGTTGCAATCTTGCCACCAAATAGGCCAGTGCCACTTTTTGTAGCAGGTCCTGTTAAAATAATTGGATTATAATTTATCTTTTTTAATCTCTTAACATAATCTTCTGCTTCTTTCATAGTTCCAGGAATTGCAGACAAATATTTGCCAGGAGTATGAACACCGACAATAAAAATTATCATTTCAGATTTTTCTAATATGTCTTTGATCTTATCAAAATTAGATGTTAAATTTCTAATTTTAATATCAGTTTTCATTCTAGCAAAATTTTGCTCTTCAATATCTTCTTTACTACCTTTATATTTTTCAGAGAAATGAGCACGTAAATCATCGATTGTCAAATATTTGACTTTCTTGCCGCTATTCAAAATAGCTCCTGCAATATAACGTGGATAAGTTCCAACATAAGGAGGAACGCCTAATCCTGCAGGTTCATCAGTGTAGCAATCAATGATTGTTATCATATTAGAATTAATTATTTTACTTATTATAAAGTTTATGGCTTTAAATGCGGGCGTAGTTTATATTCCGCATGTTCTTTTGTTGCAAACTTTAATCTTTCATCTAAAGGCTGAGGGTCATATAAAGTTTCTCCATCTTTCCCTAATGGTGCAAGTTTTGCTTCTAAATTAAAGTCATTATCTTTTATATTATATGGTCGTACTTCAAAGACTAAATTATCTCTTTTAGCTTCATAAACTAGAAATGAAAAAAAATCACATATATATTGACGAATCTCATTAACAGTTGCTACACTTATTCCATCTTGTACCAGCATGGGAGTATACCATTTTTCATGATATTTATTATCAACAGTACTGCCAAGCATTAAGTGTTCTTGAGGTGTCAAAAATACATTCAAACAAAACCCAGAATCTTTTAGTATATTTAAACAGACTGCATCTATATTTTTAGTATCGATCAT
>CAYZMD010000131.1:0-4342 GCA_964479425.1 uncultured Methanosarcinales archaeon
GCAGCACAAGCTGGTGTTAGGTATAGTTTAAAAGATCCGTTTAGGTATGAAATATGGAATAATCTTGGTACCTTGAATCTATTGGAATTAATTAGAAAACATGCAATTAAAAATTTTGTTTTTGCTTCCTCCTCCTCTGTTTATGGTGGTAATAAAAAAATACCTTTTTCAGAGAAGGATAGTGTTGATTCGCCTGTTTCAATTTATGCTGCGACTAAAAAATGCAATGAACTATATGCACATGTTTATTCTCATTTATATGGAATTAATTGTACTGGATTAAGGTTTTTTACTGTATATGGCCCATGGGGTCGACCTGATATGGCATTGTTTTTATTTACAAAAAATATTATTGAAGGAAAACCAATAGATGTATTTAATTATGGTAAAATGAAAAGAGATTTTACATATGTTGATGATATTGCTAATGGTGTAATTGCGGCAATAGATAAACCATTTAAGTATGAAATTTTTAATTTAGGCAATAATAAGGTTGTAGAATTAAAACATTATATTTCTGTGATTGAAAAACAATTAGGTAAAAAAGCTAAAAAGAATTTAATGCCAATGCAACCAGGGGATGTACCCGTTACTTGTGCTGATATTAGTAAGGCTAAAAAGTTATTAAAATTTAGTCCGAAAACTAGTGTTGAAGAAGGGATTAAGAAATTTCTTGAATGGTACAAAGAATATTTTTAAAATGTTAAATGATAAAAAATTAAAAGTTTGTATGATTTCTACTATGTATCTAAGGTATAAGGATGATACTAGGGGGCTTATGGTTAGTGAGACTAATAGGGGCCTAATTGAGTCTGGGTGTAAAGTTAAAGTTGTTGCACCAAATGATTATGGATATAAGAATAAAGAAATAATGGATGGTGTATTGGTTCATAGATTTAATTATTTTTGGCCTACTAAATTTCAAAGATTGGCTTATGGTTCAGGAATTCCTACAAATATTCGTAAAAGCTTACTTGCGAAATTGCAAGTTCCTTTTTTTACTTCGTCATTTTTATTTAAAACTTTAAAGGTTGCGCGGTCTTGTGATATAATTCATGCACAATGGATTTTTTCTGGATTTATTGGATTGATGGCAAAAGTGTTTTTACGAAAACCAGTTGTTGTAACGGTTAGAAGAGTTAATGATAAAAGGCTTATGAAATTTGTTAATAGATTTGTTTTAAAAAATGCAGATCATGTGATTTTTAATTCTCATTATACAATGAGAGAATGTCTTAAAATTAGAAAACCAAGAGCATATTCTATTATTAATAATTCAATTGATACTGATAAGTTTAAACCTATGAAAACAGATTTGAAGAAAAAACTTGGAATTAAGGGGAAAATGATATTTACAATGGGGTTACTTGTTGAAAAGAAAGGTTTTGAATATTTGATTCAAGCAATGCCCGAAATATTAAAAAAAGAAAATGCTACTTTGGTTATTGGAGGAGCAGGAGTTCTTGATGGGAAATTGAAATCTTTGGTTTTAAAATTAAATTTAAAATCAAATGTTAAATTTGTTGGTAAAATTGCTGCAAATATGACTCCTCAATATTACAATGCTTGTGATCTGTTTGTGTTACCTTCAATAATTGATTCTAAGGGCGAGACTGAGACTCTTGGTGTTGTTTTGATTGAAGCGTTATCTTGTGGCAAACCTGTTGTTGCAAGCAGGGTTGGTGGGATAATAGATGTTGTTGATTCTAAAGTGGGCGTATTAGTTTCACAAAAGGATTCAAGAGTGCTAGCTAATGCAATAACTAAATTACTTGTAGATAAAAAAATGTATAATAAATATGCTAAAGAAACTAGAAAATATATAATTAATAAATTTGGTTCGGAAAAAGTGATTGAAAGAACTATTGATGTTTATGGTCAGGTGCTATAAATGTGTGGAATAAGTGGATTTTCTTGGAGTGATTCCAAATTAATTAAAAAAATGGTTGATTTACAACATCATAGAGGACCAGACCAAAATGATACTTATGTTGATGATTATATTTCTTTAGGGCATAATAGATTAAGTATTCTTGATTTAAGTAAAAATGGAAGGCAACCAATGTCGGATGCTAACGGAGAATATTCTATTGTATTTAATGGGGAAGTTTATAATTTTCAAATAATTAAAGATAGATTACTTAAGAAAGGCTATAGGTTTATTTCTAATACAGATACAGAAGTAGTTCTTAATGCGTATATTGAGTATGGTTCAAAATGTGTATCTATGTTTAATGGAATGTTCGCATTTGCCATATGGGATTCTAAGAAGAGACAATTGTTTATGGCAAGAGATAGAAGCGGGATTAAGCCCTTATACTATTATTATAAAGATGGGAAACTAATATTTGCATCAGAAATTAAAACAATTCTTCTAGCTCAATTTGTTCAAAGAAATATTAATAAGAATGCTCTTTATAAATTTTTGACATTTAGGTATATACCAGGAGAACAGACAATTCTTGATGATATAAAAAAAATACCTCCTGCGTCTTATGTTACTTTTAGCATTGGTAAAAATGTTAAATTAATGTCTCAAAATAGATATTGGACATATTCTATTAATCCTAAAAAGGGAAGTAATTATGCAAAAAAGCTACACAATACTTTGAAGGATGCAGTTTCTAAAAGGCTGATTAGTGATGTCCCATTGGGCTCTTTCTTGAGCGGAGGTTTGGACTCCAGTTATATTGTAGGCTTGATGACACAGCTTTCAGAAGAACCTGTTAAAACTTTTTCAATTGGTTTTGATTCTGGCAAAGGGTATGATGAAAGTTTTTATTCAAGATTTGTAGCTGAACATTATGGAACTGATCATCATGAGTTTATTGTTAAGAAAGATTCTTTTCATTTATTACCGAAAATAATGTGGCATATGGATGAACCGATTGCGGATTTTGCAGCAATTCCTACATACATGTTATCTGAGTTTGCTAAAAAGAAAGTTTCAGTTGTAATGACTGGAGAAGGCGCTGATGAGATTTTAGGTGGTTATAGAAAATATAGATATTTTAAACCGCTATCATATTATTATCGAGCATTACCTTTTAATGCTAGAAAATTAGTTTCTTTTTTCTTAAAAAGATTTAAATCATCGTTGTTTAATAATAGAATTTCAGAATTTAGTTCTTCAAAATCGATTCAAGATTTTTATTTGAATTTTATATCATATTTTACATTAAATGAGAAACAAAAGTTATGCTTACAAGGCTTCTTGGAATCAGTTAAAGGACAGCCAGATTTAGAAATTATAAATAAATATCTAGATAAAAAAGATTTAGTTAACAGTATGATGTCTCTAGATTTTAATACATGGCTACCAGATGATATTTTAATGAAGGTTGATAAAACTACAATGGCACACTCTTTGGAAGCAAGAGTTCCTTTTTTAGATCCTAATATGCTAGATTTATGTACAAAGATTCCTGTAAATCAAAAAATAAGGTGGAATACTGAAAAATATGTTTTAAAACAAGCAATGAAACAAACTGTTCCTTCTGAAATATGTAAAAGAAGAAAGCACGGCTTTAATGTACCTGTTCATGATTGGATCGAAAAAGACATGAAGGATTTATCAAATGATTTGCTTTCAAAAGAGTCCATAAAAAATAGAGGTTTGTTTAAACATTCTTATATTGAAAAATTACTAACTCATTATAAAAAATCAAAAATATTCAATAGTAGGCAATTATGGAGTTTGATTAATTTTGAAATATGGGCAAGGATTTATATAGATTCTAAAGATATAGCTAATAAAAATATATACAAAGGTGTGTTGTGAAATGAAATTATTATTAGTTATGCCAAAACAGGAATGTGAAAATTATAGAGCTAAAAGGCCGGTTTTGGGATTAGGTTATTTGGCTGCGGTTTTAGAAAAGAAATATAATGTAAAAATATTTGATAATCGAATTATTGGTGCAAATTTTAATAAAGTTCTTAGAGCATATAAGCCAGATTATGTTTTATTTACATTAACGGCAATGACTTTACAAAATGCAAATAAATTAATTAATATTGTAAAGACTAAAACATCTGCCAAAGTAATTTGTGGTGGACCTGAAGTTACTTTACTTCCAAACAGAGTTTTGAAGAATGAGAATATAGACTTTATTATTAAGGGAGAAGGAGAATTGGCTTTGCTTGAATTTTTAGAAAAATATCCGAATAAAAAATGGCAGAAAATTGATGGATTGGGCTATCGAAAAAACAAAAAAGATATAATTAATAAGTTTAAATATGTTGAAAATTTAGATACTTTACCTTATCCGGCATGGCATCTTTTTCCATTAAAATTATATCATAAAAAAGTTGCAAGAATAAAATTTCCAATATTGACTTC
>CAYZMD010000132.1:0-4300 GCA_964479425.1 uncultured Methanosarcinales archaeon
ATAGTATTGATAATCTTTATCGTTCTAGCTCTAGTTTCAATAAATCCTAAACCATGGGCAACAGGTGCAACAATTAGAACAATAAAAGACAATAGTTCTAGTCAACTAGCAGGTATGTCTAGTTCAAGCCCTAATGCAAGACCAATGTCTAGAGAAAAGATTGTAATGATGAATAATGTGCCTATTAAAACCGCACAAGACTATTATGATTTTGTCGAAGATATAGAAGCTAATAGAAATTATTTTGTAAAAACTGACAAGGGAGAGTATACTGTAAAGACTCAACCAATTTTAAAAATTACAGTTCTTGATGAAACTGAAGAAAAAATTGTTAGCGAACTTATAGAAGAAGTTATTGAGATTAATGGAACTAATACAACAATAAATACTACTATAAATAAAACAATTCTTGTAAATAAAACTCTTGAAGAAATAATTGGCGTTAAAGATTTAGGAATTACCGTCTATAATGCACCAGTTACAAACCTAAAAAAAGGACTTGAACTTCAAGGAGGAACAAGAGTATTATTAGAACCAGAAGTAAAACTAGATGGAAATGATATGGGTATCTTAATGGATAACATGAAGCGAAGACTAAATGTTTTTGGTTTAACAGATATTGTTGTAAGGCAAGTTAATGAAATGCCAGAACCTCTTGGAAGCGGTAAGCAATATATCTTGGTTGAAATTGCAGGAGCTAATGAAGAAGAAGTAAAAGAATTATTGTCAAAACAAGGTAAGTTTGAATCCAAAATAGGAAATTTCAGTGTGTTTAAAGGCGGAAATGATGTCAAATATGTATGTAGAAGTGCAGAGTGCGCTGGAATTGATCCAAGCTCAGGATGTGGTAATAATGGTAATGGATGGTATTGTAACTTTAGATTCAGTATTTCATTAAGTTTAGAAGCTGCTAAAAATATGGCTGAAGGAACAAAAGATTTAGCTATTATTCCTGAAGGTGGAAAATCATATTTAGAACAACCAATCTCATTATATCTAGATGATGCACTAGTTGATGAACTTCAAATAAGTGCAGACTTGAAAGGTAGAGAAGTTACTGATATTGCAATTTCTGGAAGTGGATCTGGAGCAAATCAACAAGAAGCAGTTGAAAATACCTTGAATAATATGAAAAAATTACAAACAGTACTTATTACTGGAAGTTTGCCTGTAAAATTAACAATTGCAAAAACAGATAATATTAGTCCTACGTTAGGAGCAGAATTTATCAACAGCGCTTTAATTATTGGAGCTATAGCAATTTTAGCAGTTGGGTTAATCATCTTTTTAAGATACAAAAAAATAGCAATCATCACTCCTATAATCTTAACTCTAATTGCAGAGGTAGTCATATTGTTAGGGTTTGCTAGTCTTGTCGGTTGGAATTTAGATATTGCAGCTATTGCAGGAATTATAATTGTTGTTGGAACTGGAGTTGATCATTTAGTAATCATTACAGATGAGACACTAAAAGGAGAAACTGACAGATTTATCAATTGGAAAGAGACTTTGAAAAAAGCCTTATTCATTATTACTGCAGCGTATATGACAACTGTTGTCGCAATGATTCCATTATGGTATGCTGGAGCAGGTATGCTTAAAGGTTTTGCAATTACAACTATTGCAGGCGTTACATTTGGTGTTTTTATAGCACGGCCAGCATATGCAGCAATAATTGAAGTATTGTTAAAACATTAATTTCAATTAACTTTATATTTTACTTCTTTTTTTATTTCTTTTTATGATTGAAAAAATAATAGAACAGTTAGAAAAAGGACCATATAATATAGGAGAACTAGCTGATATATTACTTCCAAATAAAATAAAGCGAAAAGCAAAGAGAAAAATTATATATAAAATTAATAAGCATATTACTATAGATAGAAAAAAATTAAGTATACCTCCAACAACTGCATTAAGAATATAGCATGGATGGTATCAAGGAAATTTAGAAGAAATAAAATTAAATGTATCAAGATTTGATTGGCTAAATGAAATAACAATACCTAAAGAGATAAATCCTGAAATTGCAATGCTTCTTGGAATACTTTGGGATAATGCAAGCATACATTATAAAAACGAAATTCCAACTTCATTAACAATAAATTTTAGGGAACAATATAGAGAACATAGCAATATTGTACAAGAACTATTTACTAAATATTTTAGAACAAAATTAAGGATACCTAATGATTCTTCAGAAAAATCAAATGAAAATAAATTTGATAAATTCAAGGGTGTTAGATTTAGAAAAGGCAGTCAAGCTATTTGTTCTTATCTCTTAGATAAAGGATTTAGACCACCTGTAAGAAGAGAGAAAAGGGGAAGGCATGGAAGAGTGTGTCAAAATAAAATTCCAGATATTGATTGGACAAGAGAAAATGCAGAATCATTTTTTATTGGTGCAATATTATATAATCATTATGATAAAGGAAGAAATTTAAGATTTGGAGCATATGGTAAAAAATACGCAAAGCAATTAAAAAGTTTATTACATGTTTATGGGATTAATGTATCTGGCTTAAACAAAGAAAGACATGAATTTAGATTAACAGGTAGAATAAATAACACTGATTCTAAATATATAAGAAACAGATTGAATTCTATAATTAATTCATATAAGAAATAAAATTAAGTTTTATAATTATTTTCTAAATATTAACTTGTCTTAGAGAAAAAGTTTATATAATCTAATTTCTTTTTTTCTTATATGAAAAAAGTTGTCATAAGTTTAGGAGGAAGCATTGTTAATCCTAAAGATATAGATGTTATATTCTTAAAAAAGTTTAAAAAAATAATAAAAGACATGAATAGTAAAGTAATCTTAGTTGTGGGTGGAGGAGACTCTGCGCGAAAATATATTAACGCTGCAAAAAAGTTTAATGTTAAATCTAAAGATGCTGATTGGATAGGAATAATGGCAACAAGAATCAATGCTGAACTTGTTAGGGCAGTTTTTAATTCTGATGAAGTAATATATGATCCTACAAAAATTATAAAATCGAATAAAAAGATAATTATTGCTGCAGGATATAAACCAGGATGGTCTTCGGATTATGTTGCTGCAATGCTTGCAAAAAAAATTAAAGCTGATTATTTATTAAATTTGTCTAACATATATCATGTGTATAATAAGAATCCGAGCAAGTTTAAAGATGCAATAGCGTATGACAAATTGTCTTGGAAAGAAATGCAAAAAATTGTTGGAACAAAATGGACGCCAGGATTAAATGTGCCTTTTGACCCTATTGCAACAAAATTATGTAAACTAAATAAAATGAAAGTAATAATTACTAAAGGCACAGATATTATTAATCTTAAAAAATTACTTCAAGAAAAAAAAGCAAAATGTACGGTGATTGAATGATATTAACAAGAAAAGAGATTAAGGAAGAAATTAAGAAAAAGAAGATTATCATTAGACCATTTAATAGTAAAAGCTTAGGTCCTGCGTCATATGATTTAACACTGGATACTAAATTTAAATTTTTTAAAAGTAAAATAATAAAAGTTACAAATAAAACTAATTATAAAGATTTCACTAAGACTGTAGAGAGAAAAAAAGTGATTCTTCATCCAGGAGATTTTGTTCTTGGAATAACAAAAGAGCAAATAAAATTACCAGGAAATATTTGTGGTATATTATCTGGAAGGACTAGATTTGCGCGTCTTGGGCTTGCTGTACATGTTACTGCTAATTTTGTTAATCCAGATACAGATAATAAAACTGTGCTTGAAATAAAGAATATGAGTAATAATACAATTGAATTAAGTGCAGGAACTAAAGTTTGTCAAATTATATTTTGCAGAACAGAAAGTGATGTTAAAAATAAAGGCGATTTTACTAAACAAAAAGATTTTTAGTCGTCTTTTCTTCTTTTTTTATCTGAGTCATCAGACTTTTCTCTTCTATCTTCAATAGCATTATGATGTTCTTCTACTACTTTATCAATATCAGTTTTGCTTTTTTCAGAATTAGCTTCTTCAAACATCCAGGTAGGTGCACCACTCCACATATCATGACCACTACCTTCAAAATTTACTTTAATATCTATTTTTCTACCGCAATTACAAGTTGCAGATTTATAATGGATATCACCACAAAAACAGCTTTTCCATTCTTTAATACCAGAGATATCGCTTCTGCAATAAGGACAAAAATTCTTCGTATCTTCCTCTCTCATAACATGCTCTGGCATAATATAACGAGTGTGACTTTATACTTATAAACTTTATCACAAAATCGTAATACTTCAGTATCCTGAAGCAGTTGGGTTGTTTAAAATATTTTTTAATCCTT
>CAYZMD010000133.1:0-4178 GCA_964479425.1 uncultured Methanosarcinales archaeon
AGATAATAACATAACACCTAAAACAATTATTAAAAAAATACCTGAGAAAGTAATTGAAATAAAAGATACTAAACATATTCCTAAAAAAGAAGCAAAAAAGTTAATTCCACAAATTGAAAAGGAAATGAAGGAAGCTGCAAATAAGCTTGACTTTGAGTTGGCGATTGCATTGAGGGATAGATTGAATGCGTTGAAGAAAAGAAGTAATGAATAAATTAAATTATATTTTATGCCAAGGTCGCATAATCCGGTATTGCGGTCGCCTCGAAAGCGTCTGTCCTCTGGACATAGGGGTTCAAATCCCTTCCTTGGCGTTTATATTATTTAATATATATTTATTAGGGTTACATAAAATAAAATTAGTGTTTGTTTCTTTCGCATATTACATTCCAAGAGATTATTTTCATAAATAACATAAAATATGATTAGTTTAAATCTTTTTTATTGAATCTTTAGGGTGTTTGGGAATACTTTTTTCTTCCATTTCTTCTTTTGGTTCAATATCAAATATTTGTAAAATATCATTTGATAATTTTTCTTTTTTCTTTTTTAATACTTTTTTTCTATTTTTTGTCATATATAAATTTTTATTGACTTCTATCGAGAAAATAAATAAATCGGAAAATCTTTCAGCTATCCACTTAAGAATATACCCACCAGGATATGGTTTATTTAAGGCAGTTTCATACCCCATTTTTCGAAGTTTCCATCTCATACCATTTACTATTGGCATGTAAAATTTAGATATATATTTTGTTCCAAAACTAATTTCTGGTCTACCTGGTAAATGCCTCATTGAATGTCCGTCGAAAATGATATTAAATCTGTAAGTGTCTACTAATTTTTGTATTGTAAAATAGAATTCATTATACACTTCCATTAATCTTTCTCTTTGTTTTATTGTTAATTCTTTATCCCAAACTTTTCTAATCCATGATTCTTGACTATTTTCATAAATAGCCCTTTCTGGTTCACGATTAAAATCACATGCAAATCTTGAGAATTTATTATCAATCCAAATACCGCCTTTTTCAAGTACTAACCCTGAATAGATTTTATGTGTATCAATATCTTCTTCTAGTAATCTTTGTTCAACAGACAATGTTTGTTTTTGTGAAATATCTTTAGGCATCCATACCCCTGAATGAATTGTAAAAAGTAATACATTAAAATCATTTTTCTTATAATTATCATATATAACAACACCATTTCTAGTGATAGTTATTTTTAAATTTTTATTTCGTTTATAGCACCACTCTAAATCATCTTTAACTAATTTCCACAAATCTCTATCTGCAAAGAAATTTTTAAAATACATTTGATTTCTATCTCTATGTAATTCATAAATTGAGCCTGTTAAAATTTTACCAAGGACTTTATAATTTTTTAAGACTGAAATAAAATTAAGATATGGATCATCTTCTATTTTTCTTACAAGTTTCTCTAAAATTTGGAATAAAACAAATCTCTTACTAAGTGATAGTGTAACAGAATTTGATTTTGAATTGATCAAAACAGGAGAAATATATGACATTAACTTTGATACATTCTCTGTATAAAACAAATCTAACAATTTCATGTTATATTTTACAATATAACTGATATAAGTATGTTCCTATCATTATATCTTATTAAATAATATTTATTTATTTTCCCATGTTTCCTGGTTATAAAACACTTTAAAGTCTTTAATCATGTTCATAGCATCAAAACTTGGTTCAATAGTTTTTTGAGCCTGTATATCTTCTTCTGTTGGTTGATATTTACTAATCCCTACAGTATCAATAAAAGATTTGAATTCTTGAGGTTGGACATTATGTGCTTCTAAACTATTTAATACTCCATAGGGAATTCCTTTTTTCTTGAATGAAACTACGCTTAACATATTAACTGCGTAATCAGTATTAACATCATTTGTAAATATCTCTGCCATTTCAGCCAAAGACATATTGTTTTTTAGTTCCTTCAAATTCTCTTGTAATTCATAACCATTAACTTTAGCTTGACTACCAAAAGCTTCTTTCATTTGAACTGCAGTATAACCTTCGTCGATTAAAGTAGTTATTAACTCAGATTTCCAACTAACATTAAGTCCTTGATAAGTATCAAAATCCATTACTCCTTCAATTTTTGTAATAGTTTTATAAGTATTAATTATTGAGATATCTGTTGAGATAAATCTTAAATCTCCTTTGAAATCTTTTACAGCATTATAATGAAAGCTTGCAACATCTCCATTCTCATCTGCTTTCTTTCCTGTTTTTTCTATGAAATCTTTTAATGTTAATTCATAATCCTCTCTGAAAGTCAAAAACTCTTCTTTAGTTTCAAATTTGGAATCAAATATATCTTTATGTGACGAATCAATTTCTTTCGCGAGTGCAACTGTATCTTTAAATTTGTGAACTTTAAGGATTGATTTTGCATACTTAACTGCATTAGCAGACGGTCTTTTTTCTGCAGATATTTTTAAGATTCTTTTGGCTTGAGCAACACTTCCGTTAAAAGCAATTAAGTACTCTTGACCTCCGTTTTGTGCAAGTTCAATCATCTCATTAACTCTTTCAGGTTTTCCGTGTATATAGCTTGAAACAAATCTTGTCAAATTCTTTTCATGATAAGTATGAGAATCCCAGTTTCCACTAAAATCAAATGCCTCTTCAAGCGCAGTTAATTTTTTTAAACTAACAGCATTAACTTGTTCCAAGGATGTAAAACCATTTTTAACATATTTTCTTGCGTCAGAATTATCTCTTGTCATTGTAGCGACTTCCATTGCAGTTCTTGCATTATCAAAGCCTTCAACTATTGCATATTCATTAACTGGAGTTCTTGCTTTCTTTTTTTCTATCAATAAATCTATAAGATCATTAGTTGTTATCCCAGGAACAATCTTTTTTGGACTGTTATTAATTTCCCTTGCTAAATGTCCTGTTTTTTTGTTTTCAGAAGTAGGTTTTACACCATAAGTTGATAGTAAATTTCTTGCAACACCATTTAATTGATCCCTGATGAAAGGATTGAAGTTCATAACCTCACTGTCTTCACTGGCAATAATTTTTTGAATAAGATTTTGAAAACCACTGAATGATTCAGTGATATTCTCCATATAATAACTCATAGAGGTGACGTCATGAAAATCCTTTTCCCACTCTAAAAATTTTAAGATTCTTTCAAGTTTTCCTTTTGCAGTCTTTGGTTGGGAATCAAATCGAAACCGATCATATTTTGATTCCATTTCTATTAGTTCTTCAGGAGTATATCCTAAGGCAATATTCATTGCTATTTTTGGACCAGCTAATTCATTTAAAGTAGTTAAATAATCAACAGAAATTTGTTGATTTTTTTCTTTTTGTGCTTCTTGTCGATGTTCAGACTCCTTCTCGGAGTGTCCTAATAATGATGATAAATTTATATTTCCTTTCATTTTAAAATCTGAAACACAAACGCATATTAAAATGTTTCCTTTGAAGAATAGTGACAGCCTCGTACTCGGTGTTTTTAAAAAGTTGGTGATAATTATCTTCCTTGGCGTATTTTTCTTAACCTGTTCTTAAATTCCTTTTATTTACGCACTTCTACAAAAGCTTTATATATCGATAGCACTATCCTTATCAGTAATCATTATCAATAAGGAAATCAAATGATACAAAGAAGAAACACACCACAGAGGCTAAAAGTACTGAATTACCTAAAATCAGTATGTAATCATCCTAATGCTAAGATGGTATATGATGGTATAAAAAAAGATATGCCAAATGTTAGTTTAGCTACTGTTTATAGAAATTTACAGCTTCTCTCAAAAGAAGGTAAGATTCTTAAGTTTGAGGTTAACAATGAAGCAAGGTTTGATGGTGACTCTTGTTGTCATCAACATTTAATATGTAAAAAATGTGGCAAAATAATTGACATGTTTGATAAAGATTTAGCGGAATACGCAATGATGCGTATAACTAATAAAAATTTTGTTCCAGAAAAAGTGACAATTATCGTCAAAGGTAATTGTACAAAATGTGAGGGATGAAAATCATAGAAATCAAAGAGATTTCTAGGATGTCAACACCGGAGGTGTTCAACATGAATGATAAAAGAAAAGAATTAGTTGAAAAAATGACATGCGATGAATTAAGGGCTTGTTACAAAATAAATTAGTCAAATTTATATATGAGTAGAGTTTA
>CAYZMD010000134.1:0-4155 GCA_964479425.1 uncultured Methanosarcinales archaeon
TCCCCACCACACATCTCCAAAATCTTTTCTTTTGAATATTTATTGTCTATAAGTTCAGATATTTTCTCAATACTTAATTTCTTTAAATTTATCAAATATTTAGTGCCAAGGCCAAGACGTGTTGCTTCTCCTGCGCAGGCATGTTCAAAGAATAACTCTCCATTCAAGACCGCTTTTTCTGCATCAGTTATATCGACATTATTTTCATCCAAAACAAAAATTTCATCTTGACTTAAATCCTTAAGCTGCTTTAGATTAGGATAAACATTTAATTTACTTACTTGACTTTCTAATTCATCTAAAGAAACAAGAGATAAATCTGAAAAATGTTTTTCTAGTTGCTCCTTAATTGCAATCAATGCTGATTTCTTATAATATTCAAGTTTTTCTAATTTTAATGGGGAATGTTCCATAAAAAATCACCTACCTACTCCAATATAATTAAATCCTTTCTCTTTCATTTCTTTAGGACTATACACATTTCTTCCGTCAATAACATTTGGGCTTTTCATCAAAGATTTCATTTTTTCTTTATCCAGTTCTCTAAAGCTATCCCATTCTGTTAAAATAACTAAAGCATCAACATCTTGTAAAATTTCAAAAGGTTCCTCTCCATAAGTAACATCTGGATAAAGCTTAGAAAAGTGCTCTTGCGCTACTGGATCAAAAGCTGTAACTTTAGCACCTGAATCTAATAATTGCTTAACAACTTCAATTGCAGGAGCTTCTCTTATATCGTCTGTTTTTGGTTTAAAAGCTAAACCCCATACAGCAATCTTTTTCCCACTTAAATCACCAACTAATTTTTGTATTTTAGGTAATAAAGTTTTTTTCTGATCTTTATTCACTTCATCAACCGCTTCAACAATTTTAAATTTAACACCATATTCTTCTCCAGTTCTAATTAAAGCACGAACATCTTTTGGAAAACAACTTCCTCCATAGCCAACTCCTGCTTGCAAAAATCTCGGACCTATTCTCGTATCAAGCCCCATTCCTCTAGCAACAGCCTTAATATCTCCTCCCGCTTTTTCACATAAATTTGCAACTTCATTAATGAAAGATATTCTTGTTGCAAGCATAGCGTTTGATGCATACTTAATTAATTCAGCACTTCTAGAGTCTGTTATTATTATAGGCTTCCTTACTCTTTCTAAAGGCCTATAAAGTCTAGTCATAATTTCTTTAGCTTTCTCGCTATCTGTTCCAAGAACAATCCTATCAGGATTCAAAAAATCTTTAATTGCAGCACCTTCTCTTAAAAATTCAGGATTACTTACAACATCAAATTCTTGCTGAGTATTTTCAGAAATTATTTGTTTGACTTTATCAGCAGTTCCAACAGGCACTGTACTTTTGTCGACAACCACTTTGTATTTATTCATATTCTTTCCAATAGTCTCTGCAGCGGCTCTAATATAGCTTAGATCAGCCTCTCCATTCTCTGACTGAGGAGTACCAACTGCAATAAAAATAATATCTGATGATTCAATAGCAAATTTAGAATCTGTAGTAAAAGATAATCTTTTCTCTTTAACATTTCTCTTAACCAAATCATTTAATCCTGGTTCATATATTGGAATTATTCCATTATTTAACTTTTCAATTTTTTCTTTATCAATATCTAAACAAATTACTTCATTGCCTAAATTTGCAAAACATGTACCTGTCACTAAACCTACGTATCCAACGCCTACCATTGTAATTTTCATTTCTCATCACCTTTTATAATATATTTTCCTAAGGAAATTGATTTTAATTCATTCTTTTTTTTCATAGTATTTACCAGTTTTCGTAACCTAGAAGATACATTGAAATTTGATTTAAAATATTTCCTTATTTCATCTAAAGTTATTGTTTGATTCATAAAATTATTTAATAAATATTTTCTTACAAACACAGCTTCTTTTTTTAAAGGAACTGTATATTGTGTCTTTCTAGCCATTTTTACCTTTTCTTGAAAAATATTTTCTCTATGAAATAAACTAATTCCATATTTATTAAGAGAATCAAACATTTTAGATAATTCAACAATACTTTCTAATTTTATTCTTATAACCCATTTATCCTTTTTTTTATTTTTAGACCATTTAATATCATATTTATCTAATAAAAAACCTATTTTTTCTAAAAATAATAGATTCCCTTCTTGGTGTAAAGTTATTTCTGAATTTGACTTTATAGTCCCCATCCCTGCTTCATCCATAAAAAAAGCACATAATAAAGCAAATTCAAAATCCTTTCCTAGTTTACTAGAAACTTCTATTATTTCATTTATAATCAATTCTTTAGTATCTAATCCAGTAACAAAAGACCCTACTTTTCTAATTAATTGAGGGATTGTTATTCCTTGCTTTGTTTTTTTTATTGATGATGTATAATTAAAATAATTATCTTTTAATAATTGAATAATTTGTTTTTGTCCTTCTGGTTTCTGATACCAAACAAATTGTCTTTTCTTACCCTTTTTTATATTGCCATCTCCAATAGATAAACAAAATAGAAAATGCCATAGCGGAGTATATATTATCGGAAAACTACCTGTATATGCAATCGAACTACTCCCTTTATCATCATTAAATTGTACTATATCCTTAATAATTTCTTCATTAAGAACTAAAACCATTTTTTTTAAATTAACAGTCTTAATCTTATCATATTTTCTAAAATGTAAAAAGAAATGTTCAGAAGTTTTTAACACCTTATTAATATCCTTAACAGTTTTATATTTTTCAAATAGGGAAAAAATTATTTTTTCTTTACTTTCTTTAGATAGTTTAACATATCCATCAATATCCCAAGGAAATATTTCTCTTTTATTATAATTTTTATTTTTCATAATCACAAACCCTTATTTTGGAAAATCTAAATTTTATAATTAATAGATATTCACCTATTTATAGTATTTTTACTTATTGTAAATAGAAGTTCCTTATATATCTTACTCCTATCCTACTTTATCCTACCTATAGTAAGATTTATATATGAAAGACACAAATAAACACATAATGAAGAAAAAAATAAGCATCACAATATCTGAAAAGACATTAAAAGATATTGATGGAATAGTAGATAGAATTTTCATCCAAAACAGAAGTCAAGCAATAGAACATCTAGCAAATGTTGCTCTTGGAGAAAATAAAACAGCAGTAATCCTTGCAGGAGGAGATCCAGAATATCTAAAAATAAGTAATGACGAATATAGACCAACTGCAAAAATTAAAGGAATGAGAGTTTGCGAACTTGCTGTAAAAAAACTACGAGAAAATAATTTTAAAAATATTTTTATTGTAGCTCAAAACAAAGTCCTTACTGCAATATTTGACATTCTTAAAGATGGATCTAATTTTGGAGTAAAAATTAATTATGTAGAAGATAAACAAAATTTAGGGACAGCAGAAACATTACGTAATTTAAAGGGCAGAATAAACAGTAATTTTCTTGTTGTATTTGGAGACATTATTTTTTCAAAAATAAACATTGAAGAATTATGGAAACAACATCTAATGACAAAATCAATTGTAACGCTCATGCTAACAACAAGCGGATCTCCCTCAAGAAAAGGCGTAGTAAAAATTGAAGGAAATAAAATATTAGCTTTCCAGCAAAAGCCAGAAAAAACAGATATATACCTAGGATTTAGTAGTATTTTTGTAGCAGACCCACAAGTTCTAAATTATGATGGGAATAGCCTCGAACAAGATATTTTTCCAAAACTTGCAAAACGTGGACTTTTATCAGGACACTTAAGCAGCGAGAAAGAAATACACATACATTCTAAATCTGATGTCAAAAAAGTTTAAAAATAATATTTCCAGATATTAGACTCTAACCCTTCTTTATAGCTCATTCTTAATAAAAATCATAATTAGTTTAAATAATTTGTTAGAAAAATAAAGTGGACAGCTTCCATGATTTCCCGCACGTAAGTGCAGTACACACACGAACGGAGGCGTTCTTAACTTCTGTGTTCGAAATGGGAACAGGTGAACCACGCCCCTATGGCCGTCCAATACATAGAATTCAATGCTTATTTATAAAACTTTCTGATTTAAAGGACTATACTCAAAATACCATAAGTTCTTATTTTATTCAAAATATAAAAAAAAGAAAATAATAAATCAATTATTCTTAATCATTTTTATTGCAAAGAAT
>CAYZMD010000135.1:0-4147 GCA_964479425.1 uncultured Methanosarcinales archaeon
CATTAGAGCAAATAAAAAAAATAAAAGAAATTGGATTTAAAAGAATAAAAATCAGTCACACTATTCCCTTTGCTCCAATAATTTTTCTAGGGGTATTATGTACAATAATAACCAAAGGAAACATTTTAATAGTACTTAAACATTTACTATTTTAGGGTGTTAAAAAATGGATTCAAATATTACATTCAATAATAATCAGGCAGAACTAAAGGTAAATCCTAAGATGTACCCTTTAGAAACAATATATAGTGCTGCTTATGTTTTTCTTGATAATGCATATATCATTTTGGATGGAAATCTAGAAACTCAAGTTTTAGTGAAAATTGAAGCAAAAGAAGGCAAGGATATAAAGATTATAGCAAAAGAATTCTACAATGAACTTTTAAACTATGCTGATTATTCTAAGCGAGCAGAAGCTACAAAAAAAATAAGAGAAATGATTCTACAAAGAGCAATCATATCAAACGATCCTAATGTTTTAGATGACCAAGAATTTGAAAGCCTATTAAAAGACCTTGAAACTGACGATGATAATGAAACAGTAATGCCTTGGGAATAAAATGATACTAAACAAAAACTTCTATAAACAAGAAATTATTGAAGAAGCTATTGCGGATTATAAAGAGCATGCGGATATAAAAATTATAAATCAAGATTTCAATATTGAAATCACTGAAAAATCAAATGAAAAAAATATAAAAAAAGAATTTGCAAACTATATTTTAGGGTTAATGAACAATGAACTACACGATAAATAATTATAGAGTTAGAAAAGTAAAAAACAATTATTTTGTAACTACTGATCATGGTAGTCATTGTATTCTTGATGAAACTGAATTAAAACAATTAAAATCAAATAAAATAAATAATCAATTAAAAAATAAACTTATGGAACGAGAAATATTATTAGATGATAAGAATATTGACGAAACAATTAGATTAACAAAAAATCGAAATAATTTTTTATTTGGAGGAACTTCATTACATATCGTTGTTGTTACACTAAGATGTAATATGAATTGTATATATTGTCATGCGAGTTCAAAAAATATAGCAGAAAAATCATACGATATGAACGAAGAAACAGGGAAAAAAACTGTGGATTTTATATTTCAAACACCCAATAATAGCATTACTATAGAATTTCAAGGAGGAGAACCTCTTCTTAATTGGAATATAATAAAATTTATCACGAAATACGCTCAAGAAAAGAATGAAATTGCAAAAAAATATTTAAAAATAAGCTTAGTAACAAATCTTTCTTTAATGGACGATGAAAAATTAAATTTCTTAATAGAAAACAAAATAGATATTTGTACATCCCTAGACGGACCAAAAGAAGTACATGATTATAATAGAACACTGATTGGAAATAGCAATTATGAACAAGTTATTAACTGGATTAAAAAAATTAAAGAAGAATATAAGAAAAATGATATTGATGAAAATATGGTTAATGCTTTAGTTACTCTTACAAAAAAAAGCCTAGAGTACCCCAAGGAAATAATTGATGAATATGTAAACCTTGGCCTGAAGAATATTCATCTAAGATTCTTAAATAAACTTGGTGTCGCAAAACATTCATGGGATAAAATTAGTTATTCAGTTGATGAATACCTATCTTTTTGGAAAAAAGCTGTCGAATATATTGAAGAACTAAAAAAACAAAACATAAAGATTAACGAAAGAATAGTAAACATAATGTTGCAAAAATTTAATTCTGAGTTTGACCCTAATTATTTAGAATTAAGAAGTCCGTGTGGAGCAGCTATTGGTCAACTTGCTTACGATTATAATGGCGATATCTATACTTGCGATGAAGCCAGAATGATTGATGATGATATATTCAAGCTTGGAACAGTAGATGAAAAATATAAGGATATAGTAACTTGTGATAAAGCCTGTGCCCTTGTAAATGCTTCAATAAATGATCAATATTATTGTGATAATTGTGCCTACAAACCCTTTTGTGGCATTTGTCCTGTTTGTAATTTTGCAGAACAAAATAATATAATAGCAAAAATATCTGTTACATCAAGGTGTAAGATATTTATCAAGCAATTTGATTGGGTTGTAGAAAAATTTATAAAGGAATAAGGAGAATTATTAACTATGCTTCCACAAATTAAAAAAAAAATAAAATCTTTTTTATCAAAAGAGGATGGAAAAATTAGCAAAGAAACACTATTAAAGACTGGTATTTTAATCAGTTCGGTAGCTTTTGCAGCGGTAAAAGACGTAACAGCCAAGACAGTAAAATCTCATGAGAACAGTATTTCTCATAATTATGAAGCTGGAGGAGTACAACAAATATCAGGTACCCATACTCATGCTCTTCATTCTCAACATAGCAGTTACTAAAAGTATTTATACACCAATTACTTTTCTACAATTATGATTAAATTTTGTGATTATTCAAAAAAAAATCAAAATTTTAAAAAAGATATGATTAAAGAGATATATACTCTCTTCAATAAAACTAATGAATATGAATTAGAAAAATGTACTCAAGAGCTAGAAAAAAAATTTGCTAGATATAATAACTCAACTTTTTCTATAGGAGTCAATTCTGGAACAACAGCTCTTCAGCTTGCACTATTAGTATCAGGAATTAAAAAAAATAATAAAGTAATAATTCCAACTTATACATATATTGCTACAGCTCTTGCTGTATTAAACATAGGTGCAATACCTATTTTTGCTGATATTAAAGAAGACTTAACTATAGATGAAAATAAGATTGAAAATTTAATAACAAAAGAAACTAAAGCAATAATTCCTGTACATCTCCATGGCAATGTTTGTGAAATGGATAAAATTAATAAAATATGTGAAAAATATAATTTAACATTAATTGAAGATTGCAGTCAAGCTCATGGAGCTGAATACAAAGGAGAAAAAGTAGGAAGTAAAAATATTGGATGTTTTAGTATGCATTCTTCTAAAATTATAAGTGGTTTAGGAAGCTCTGGTATTATTACAATGAATAACAAAGAAAAATATGAACAAATAAAAGAATGCCTATTGCCTAATTCAAACAAAACAAATAATATTATATCAAAAAGAACACCATGTAAAATGGACGCAATACAAGCTGCAATAATAAAAATAAAATTAGAAAATGTTGAAAAAATAATTGAAAGGAAAATTAACATTGCACAAAAATATAAAGAAAATATATCTAATAATAAAATTAAATTAATAGAAACAAACCTAAAAAACAAAAATGTTTATCGTGATATATGCATAAAAATAGATAATCCAGATAAATTTATTAGTTACATGAAAGAAAATGATATTGAAGTAAAACAATTATATGCTCCACTGCATTTAACTAAATTTTTCAAAACTAATAAAAATAAAACATTGTCTATTTCAGAAGAGCTTTGTAAAAAAATAGTATGCCTACCAAACTATTATGGAATAACTGATGAGGAAATTGTTTATATTTGTGAAAAAATAAATGAATATAAACTTTAACAAAAAAATGGTTATATCAATTCTACTACCAGCAAGCCCAAGAGGACCAGGCATGATAAAGTCCCCACCATTAGATATAGCTAATTTAATTGCTATTCTCAAACAAAATATTTCTAAAAAAATAAATTTATTTGATTTAAGAGTACATACAATTAATGATGATTCTTTTTGGGAAGATAAAAAAATAAACATTTCCTTATTTAATAATTTAAAAAGATGTATACGCCACTTTTCTAAAAAAGATTACGAGATTTTCATAACTGTTAATAAAATATTAGCAGAAATAGATATTATGAAAACTAATTATTTAATTTTTTCAGTAGCAATTTTAGAGCAATTTTCATTGCAATACCTAATATCCTCACTTTGTCTAGCTAATCAAATAAAAAAAGAAAAACCCAATATAAAAATAATATTTTTTGGAAATTGCCCTGAAGAACATACGAAAAAGATAATGGATAATTTTGATTTTATAGATGCATTCCCTAATGATGGAAATGAATATTCAGTATTAGATTATATTAATAACCATCAAAAAAAGAAGCCAATTAAAGGGATTTTATACAGAATAGATAATAAGCTCATATCTACTGATAAAAAAAGAAAATTGAATATAAATAATTTTCCTACTCCTGACTTCTCAATGTTTAATCTAGAAAAATATAAA
>CAYZMD010000136.1:0-4105 GCA_964479425.1 uncultured Methanosarcinales archaeon
TAGTTACTGTTTTTGTTATTGTTGTATCAATTATTTTTACAAGATGTTTTTTTGATTTTCCTGAATGATATCTTGTATCTTCAGCATCTAGTAACTTTAATGCTTGGTAGCCTGTAACATATGTTAAGTTGATTGCTTTACATTTTGCTTGTAGTTCTGAGTTTTTCTCTTCGCTTATTAGTATTGGATTACTACTATTTAGAATTTGTACGAAATCAGAATTTTCAATAATGAATTCAATTTCATTTGTCATATTTGAAGGATATTTCTCCTCTGAATTATTGTAGTGGCCTAAAAGTGCTTGTTTAGCAATTATATTTTGTGCAGCTAACCAATTATCTTTATCGTTTTTTCTAGATTCTATTTCACTTAAATATGATGCAAATTCTCTTATGTATTCTTCTAGGGGCTCTTCAATTTGAATATAGTTTGTACTAAGAATATCTATTAATATTTCTAGGTTAGTCTTACTATTATTCATTATATTCCCTATTCCGATTAAATTCTGGTCATTTATAAATGTTTCGCCCCTTTTGTTATGTTTAAGTGGTAAAGTTTAACTAATTATTACTACTTAATATTGAGGAAAAATAGTATTTTGCTAAAAAATATTTAATTAAGTTTAAATAATATCTTGATAAAATATATTTTATGCTATTAAACGATATCAAAAATCAAATTCCTAGTGTCTTGTTTGAAGTTCTTGATGATTTTGGAATTAAAGAACTAAGGCCAAGTCAAAAAAAATCAATTGATGCAGGACTTCTTGATATGAAGAATTTACTTGTTTGTACACCTACTGCTTCTGGAAAAACTTTGATTGCTGAACTAGCTATGTTTAAGAATATCTTTGAAAGACGGGGAAAAGCAATTTATATTGTTCCATTAAAAGCATTAGCAACTGAGAAATTTAAAAATTTTAAGAAAAAATACGAAAAATATGCAAAGATTGCAATGTCTATTGGAGATTTAGATAAGACTGATTCTTATTTGAGCAAGTTTGATGTTATTATTGCAACTTCAGAAAAGCTAGATAGTTTAATTAGACATCATACACCTTGGTTAAAAGAAATTGCAACTATAGTTGTTGATGAAGTTCATTTATTAAATGATCATGGAAGAGGTCCAACTTTAGAAATATTATTAACAATTCTTAGAGATATTCTTCCTAATAGTCAAGTTATAGCTTTGAGCGCAACAATTGGTAATCCTAATGAATTAGCAAGTTGGTTAAATGCAGAATTAATTGACGATGAATGGCGACCTGTCAAATTACTTAAAGGAATAAATTATAAAGAAAAAATAGAATTCTATTGAAAATCATATATGATTTTTAATCACTAAAATTTATTAGATAAATTTTAGCTACAATAGATAATTTCTAATTGTATCGCTGAAATATCCTAGTAAAAACATAAGAGGAAATGCGATTAAAATTAGAGCTAAAAACCAAATTGATTCTATCTTTAATGTTTCAATTGAACTTATTTTGTATATCTGTTTTAGCATAAAAAAAGAAACTAATACGACTACAAAAAATGCAACCATTCCCATAATTTGATATTGTAAAGATTGAATCAAGTAACCAACAATAGCAACTGTAAAAGTTATTAATGCTGATTTTTTGTATTCAGATTCTCCTAAAAAAAACTTTACAACATAATAAAGAACTATTGATCCTAGTCCTCCTATAACCAAAATGTTAATAATTAATTGACTCCAGTTCATTTTTTTTACCTCATAATCCTAAATTATTCATTATTATATTTTTATCAAATTTTTCTAAGTCTTCATAATTTTGACCAGTTCCCAAATACAGTATTGGTTTTTTTGTGACGTGACTAACACTTATACTAGCTCCGCCCTTTTCATCAATATCTGCTTTGGCTAGTATGATTCCATCAACACCAACTGTTTCATTGAATTGTTGTGCTTGTTCAACGCAATCATTTCCAGTAATTGCTTCTCCTACAAATATTTTTAAATCTGGATTTGAAACTCTGATAACTTTTTTTAGTTCTGCCATTAAGTTTACATTACTATGTAATCTTCCTGCTGTGTCTATTAGGACTACGTCAATATTTTTTGCTTTTGCATATTTTATAGCATCAAATGCTACAGCTGCAGGATCTGAATTATAATCGTGTTTGATTAATTTTACATTTAGATTATTTGCGTGTTCTTCTAATTGATCAATTGCAGCAGCTCTGAATGTATCTGAAGCTGCCATAACAACACTATGATTGTTATCTTGTAATAGTTTTGCAAACTTTGCAATTGTTGTTGTTTTTCCACTACCATTAATTCCAATAAAACATATGACATAAGGTTGCTTTTTTTTAATTTCTTCAAGTATATCAATTTCTCCAACATCGAATAATTCAGTTATTGATTTTTTTAATGTACTAATTATTGTATTTGAAATTTGACTTCTTTTAATTGGCTTATCTACTAAAGCTTCTTTTAATTCGAATTTAATTTTTTCAATTACTTCGACAGCAACATTGTTTTCAAGTAAAGCAAGTTCCATATCCCAAAACATATCGTCGAATTGATCTGAAGTTATTTTTTTAGTAACAATCTTTTGTTTTAATCTTCCAAAAAATCCTGTTGCTTCTTCTTCGATAGCTTCTTTTTCTTCTATTTGTATCTCTTTTATTTCAGGATGTTTTTTGATTAATTTTTTTGTGTCTTCATGAAGCTTTTTTATATCTTTTTTAGCTTGTTCTATGTCTTTTTCTTTAATATCTTCTTTTACTTCTTTAATCTCTTCTTGAACTTTCTCAACATCTTTTTTCAAATCTTCTTGTTCTTCTGCCACTTCTGCTAGAATGTCTGACGCTGTTGGCTTTTTTAGGTCCTGTTCAATTTTTCCTGCATTTTCAATATTTGTTTGTGCTTTTTTAAAATTATCTACTGCCTTATCTGTTTTCTTTTCTTCAATATTCTCTTCTATTTCTTTGATTTTTTCTTTAGCTTTTTGAATCTCTTCAGCTTTTTCTACTTCTTTTTCAATAATTTTTGTTTCAACAGGTTTCTCTTTAATATGCATACCAGTAGATTTTTTTATAGAATCTTCAATGTCTTCTTTTAATTCTTCTGTTACTTCCAAAGCTTCCTCTGGAATTTCTTTAGTTTCTTCTACTTTTTCTTCTTTAAGTGTTATTTCTTCTTCTTTTGACTTTTCTGTTGTTTCTTTTTTATCGAATTCTTTTAGAATTTCATCTGCAGAAGGTATTTTAGGAATTGGTTCTTCTAACTTTTCTTTAATAAAATATTCCCATCCAGGTTTCCAAGCTTTTTGTTTTCTCCAATCTTCATTAATTATTTGTTCCCATGTCTTTTTTAATAATAAAACTTCAATTGCTAATTGTGGTGCTTGGTGCGCAACAATTGCAACATGTTTTCCTTTATATTTTCTATATAGATAATTAAGAAATTCTTTTATTCTTATTTCAACGTCTTTATAGCTTTCTCCGTTAGGATATTTCTTGTCAATATAATCAATTATTTTCCAATCTTTAACTTTTCCGTTCCAATCTCCATAATTACATTCTCTTATTCTTTTATCTTGAATAATTTTATATTTGTCTTTAAAACCTAATTCTGCTGAGTCAACAGCCCTCCTTAAATCAGAACTAATTACAATATCAAATTTTTTAGAATCAACAATGTGTCCTAATTCTTTTGATTGTTTAATACCTAATTCAGACAATTCTCCGTCATTGTAGCCAGTGCCTTTATGCTCTTCATTATCTGTTGTCGTGCCATGAACAAAATATGTTATTTTTACTTGATCTTTAGGGATATCTTCTTCTTTAATGTCTAAAGCTTCTTTAATATCTTCTATTTTTCTTTCTTTTTCAGATTTTCCTGAGAATTTATCCTTAAGTTTTGAGAAAAAGCTTTTTTTTTCTTCTTTAGGTGTTTCAATTATTTCTTCAACAGTTTGTTCTTTCTCTTCTTTTATAGAAATGTCTTCTTTTGGTTCTTCAATTGTTTTGTTTTCAATAGGCGTTTCTTTTTTAGGTTCTTCTTTTTTTATTTCTTCAATAACTTTCTTTTCTTCTATTTTTTCTACAGGCTTGTCTTCTTTTGTCTCTTT
>CAYZMD010000137.1:0-4071 GCA_964479425.1 uncultured Methanosarcinales archaeon
ACCATTGAGTGAAATGTTCAAATTTACTGTCTGTTTTTGTTTTTAGTCCTTTTTTTATTTTTAAATTTGTTAAACCTAATTCTTCTTCTGCTTCTTTGATAATATTTTCTTCATATGTTTCGCCTTTGCTAACAGTACCAGCTACAGCAGGCCCCCATTTGCCTGGATAATGCGTTTTTGTATAAGATCTTCTTGCAAAAAGACTTTCTTTCTTTGAATTAAATATCCATAACGCAGAGACTCTATATATTAATCTTTTTTTATCTACTAATTCCCTTAATTCAGAACCAATTTCATTATCTTCTTCATCTACTATGATGATTTCTTCTTTCATATGTATAAATATTGATGTTTGATATAAAAAAGTTTAGTTAGAACGTTACCACTTTCCGATGGTAAAAACAGAAAAGTTTATATAGTAAGACATCTTTTAACTAGTTAGGTGATGTAATAATGGAAGAAATAAGAGAACAAAATAAAGAAGAAGTCTCAGAATTATTACAAAAGATGGGTTTTAAACAGGCACAATCTGCTGATGAAGTTGAAAGCCTTATTGATAAAAAGTATTGCTTACTGTTGGTTCCAGATAAAATTGTGATACCTACTAGATATTCGCTTTTTGAAAAAGAAGAAAAAGTTAATTTCTTTCCTTTCTCGAATTTAGTAGCAATTACTGATGGTAAAAGATATTCAATTGATACTGCCAGTAGATATGATAATAAATCAGGAGAATTGAATATTGTTGTTTATGGTGATTCAAATCCTGAAAAAGTAATTAAACTAGTAAGGACCGAATATTCTAAAAAAAACAAAATTCTAGACCTTGAAGAAAATTCAAAATTAGTTAAGAAAGTTGAATCTTTGATTAATAATAGAAATTTAGAGGCAATGAATAGTTTTAATTATGAATTTGATGGTGGCAGAATTTATGATAATTCTAAAGGATTTGAATATAGTGGTTTAGTAGATTCTGCTAAAAGAAATCCAGAAAATGCATTTTATATTGTTGATGAACTTGCAAAACAAGTTATAGGTAATAGCCTAGGTAATAAAAACTGAGGTTGTGCCGATTATGCTTGAACAATAAACTGATAAGTTATTTCAAAACATCAAACATATCTTTTGTTGTTAATTATAAAACTGAATGAATTAACCTGTCCATTTGCCACGACTAAACCCTAAGATGCTTTTACAGTATGGACATGAATACATAATTTCTTGTTTTAGAAATCCTTTCCCTTGTTTTTCTTTTTCAATTTCTGAAAGTTTAACATCAACTTTGCAATGTGGACATTTTGCCATATTATTTCAGAACTTCAAACATATTTTTTGCTGTCAGTCTTGTTTTAAGATTGCTTTCTAATTGATTAATAATTATGTTTGTATCTAATGTTTTTAGATTCAGGACATTGTCTTCTACTTCAAAAGAATGATCTCCTTGTTTTAATTTTGATTCTTGTAATTTAACGTTCATTTTATTACTCCTCTACAAATTTGTTTTTCATTACCGCAAGCACTACATTCAAAAACGTCAAATAATGAATTAGACATATTTAATGTGGCTTTTTTGTACATATCCGCTTCGCATTTATTGCATATTTGTGACATGAAAAAACAATAGAGTAATGAGTATTTAAAGCTTTTGGCAGACATAGAACATATAATTCCCTGATTTTAATTCGTTGTCTTTATCTGTTATTTCGCTTCTTAATCCCATATATTTTATTTTGAATCCTATGTCTTGTAATTGTTTTTTTATATTATTTGGATTTGGTATATGAATAAATTGTTCTTGTGAATATTTTGTTGTTGAATCCCTTGAAAAATATCTGTCTCCAAAATCCTGTTCATTAACATTAAAGCCAATTCTTTTTAGTAAATTTACTTTTAACCATTGTTTTATCCAGAATGGAGTGTAGCCTTTCCATTTTCTTTTGTGGGTTGTAAAAATAAAGTAGCCATTTGGTTTTAATGCTCTATATACTTCTTCTAATGCCTTAGTTCTATTGTCTTTTCCGGGAATCATAGCCCAGCCATTAAATGAGAATAAGACGTTATCAAATACATTATTTTTATATTTTAAATTAGTTGCATCCCCAAGAACATATTTTGCTTTTATTTTCTTTTTTTCTGCTATACGTTTAGCAATCTCAATAAATTTGGGAGTTAAATCTAGTCCAGTTATTTTATATCCTTTTTTTATAAGATGCAAAGTAGTTCTACCTGTTCCACAGCCAATATCAAGAATTTTAGACTTTTTTTCAAAATACATATCAATTAGTTTTTCTTCACTATGCCAAAGTCCCATAGTAGCTTCTTTAGTATACTTTTTTACAGCATCATCGCTAGAGAATTCATCAATAACCATCTGTTGTAAGTCTTTTTGCATAGTGGTATTATGTTTTTAGAATTATATAAAGCTTACTTTAAATGAATCTCAATAACGTCTTTATCTTTTAGTTTGTGTTGTAAATGGAGTATTTGTCCGCCAAATTTGGCACTTGGTCCCCATACTTTTGCAAACTTAAATTTACTGACAAAATCCTTATGTAGCTTTTTACAAAAATGTCTAATAGTTGAATTTGTCTTCATAATCAAAGGTTCTTTCATATCGGGTTTCTTATTGATTTCTTTAGTAAATATTCTTATAAAATTTAATTTTCTAAATACTCCTTCCTTTAATTTTTCTAAGTTAATTTTTTTATCTGCACTTATTTCTATATCAGGTTTGAGTTCTTTTCTTAATTTTGCAAGAGTTTTAGCGTCAGCCATATCAATTTTATTTAATACAGTTATTGACGGGATGTATCTTTTATTGCCCTCGAGAACATCTATAAATTGATCAGCTGTAACATCTGTTCTTATTACAACTTGTGCATTCATAATCTTGAATGTTTTTAATATACCCTCTATCGTTGCTTTGTTTAGGTGTGTTAATTTTACTGTTGCGCCAAAATCTATTCCGCCTTTTTCTGTCTTTTTTATTTTTACATCAGGCTTTTCTTGATTAACTCTTACATGAGTTTCATAAACTTCTTTTTGAATAATTCTATAAGTATCAGGTCTTAATATATCAACTAAAAAAATAATTAAATCTGCATTTTGCATTACACTCAGAACTTCTTTACCTCTTCCAGTTCCAACAGCCGCACCCTCAACAATACCTGGAACATCTAGAACTTGAATTTTAGAGTCTTTATATTCCATTAAGCCAGGCACGACATCAAGTGTTGTAAATTCGTAAGCTCCAATTTCAGAATTTGCGTTTGTTATAGCATTCAATAAAGTTGATTTTCCTACACTAGGAAATCCAATCAAAATAACGCTTGCGTCTCCTGTTTTACTAACAGTATAACCTTCGCCTTTTTTTCCTTTTGAACTCTTTGCAGAAAGTTTTTCTTTTAGTTTAGCTAATTGTGCTTTATATAACCCAATTGCGTGTTGTGTTTTTTTGTTATATTTAGTTTTAGATATTCTTAATTCTAATTCCCTTATTTGTTCAAGAGCTTTTTCTCTTGCTCCTCTGTCGTCTTTTGAAGGCTCTGGAACCTTAATATCTTTTTTCTTTTTTACTTGTTTTGCATCTATTTTTGCTTGTTTAAGATCTTCTCTTTCTTGTTTTAATTCTTCAGCGTTAATCTCTTGTTCTGTTGGCTGTATGACTATTCCCTTCTCTTCTCTTTCTATCAGCTTTTTTCGCTTTTTAGTCATACGTACTGTCATAAAGTTAAATTAAAAATTTCTATATATAAAGGTTATTGCTTTAGAAACTTTTATATACATACTTAACAATTATTTATGCAATGGTTAATGCAATGCTTCAAAGCATACAAAGTATATTTTCGACGTTTGTTGGAGATATTATTGTAGCTGTGATTATTTTGTTTATTGGTTTTGCAGTAGGTAAAATTGTTGGAAGAGTTGTTAATAAATTCTTAAAAAGATTAGAACTTGATAAGGTTTTAAAACAAGTTGCAGGAATTAAATTTTCATTAGAAAACATACTTAGTCTTGGAGCTGCATATTTTGTGTATTTTATTTCCGTTATTATGGCATTAGGTAAACTTGGAA
>CAYZMD010000138.1:0-4064 GCA_964479425.1 uncultured Methanosarcinales archaeon
TTCTCCTGTTGCAATAGGAGTTTCATATTGTATTGCCGGACGGGTATTGTCTAAAATCCAAATAGTAGTTGCGTTTGCAATGTTTCCAAAAGTATCATTTGCATAAACTGTTAAAGTTAAATTTGTGCTGTTCGATAATGTTACACTATATGGCCATGTTGTATTTGTTGATACTGTTCCATTATAGATATCTTCGCCAATATCATTCATTATTGTACTATATATGATTCCTGATTCATTAGCTAAAGTATACCAGACAGTATTCAAATCTTCATCAGTAACATTTGCTCTGAACAAAACATCCCAACCTGCGAGTGTATCATTAAGTGGTGTTAAGATTATTATCTCTGGGGCTGTTATATCATATGTTAACGTGTAATTCCCTTCTACACTCCAATTGTTATTTCCAGCTAAATCAAAACCCAAACAATTCCAGAAAAAATCATCCTCGTAAAGTAATGTGTAAGTAAAGTTTGTACTATTGAATGTTCCTGATAAATTAGTTGTGTTAATATGTATATTATCATCCGTTGAATTCCAAACATAAAGTGTTAAGTTAAGAATATTTGCATCTGTTATATTGCAACTAAATATTTGTGATGTTGTACCTGTTATTGTTTCATTTGCAGGAGTTATTAAAAAAACAAGAGGCCCTATTACATCACCTTCTTCAATTATTAAAGTTCTTTCTTCGGTCTTATTAACTTCACCATAGATATCTGTCGCAAAAGCTTGATATGTGTATGTATCAAAATTTAAATTTGAATAGTTTGAATAAAATAGCCAACTATCTGTATCGTATCTATTTAAGTTTGATAAATAATGTTGCTGAACTTCATCATCAGAAAAAGAATTGTTATAAATTCGAATTTCATCAATTGATCCGGACACGTTCTCCCCAATAATAATGTTATTATTATTTGTGTTTATTGCTCCACTTAAGGATGCACTATTTTCTAATTCTCCATCTACATATAATTTTTGCACTGTATTATTGTAAGTCATAACTATATGATGCCAAGCATTTGTTATTCTAGCAGTTATGGATTGATTATTTATATATCCATAAACATTTTGATTATTATTTACTTGTAGTTCATATGTGTTAGTTCCTTTCCCAATAATTGTAGACGTTGCTTTACTAAAAACAACATAAATCTGACCACGTTCTGTGTAACCATCAACTTCAGCTTGTCTTGAAGCAGTTATTATATCAGTTATATTGTTACCATCAATGTCTCCTGTTGAAAGAGAATAACCTGTATTGTCATTAACAGAAATACCATCTAAAATTACATCAGCATCAGACAAATTAATAATACCTTCTCTGCCACCATAAACAACATAAGTTTCACCAGCCATAGCATTATCATTAGGATCAGCATAAGTTGCACCTATTATAATATCATCTTTACCATCGTTATTTATATCACCACTAACAACACTCCATCCTGATGCATCACTATCATCAATACCATTTAAAGTAATATTAGCATCTGTAGATAAATTTATTTCTCCAGAAATATCACCACCACCATAAACAACGTAGGTTTCACCAACATCAGAATTTTCATTAGAGTCAGCACCTCTTGCGCCAATTATAACATCATCAATACCATCACCATTAATATCACCACTAGAAACAGAAGCTCCAGCATTGTCACTTCCATTAATACCATTTAAAGTAATATTAGCATCTGTAGACAAATCTATTTCTCCAGCAATATCACCACCATAAACAACATAAGTTACTCCACTACTAGGATTTTCACCATCCGCACCATTCGCACCAATTATAATGTCATCCTTACCATCATCATTAACATCACCACTAGCAACACTTTCTCCTGAATTATCACCAGCAGAAATACCATTTAAAGTAATATTAGCATCTGTAGACAAATTAAAATTTCCAATGCTTCCTCCAAAAAAAACATAAGTTTGACCAGCATGCCAAAGTCCATTAGCATAAGATTCAGCTGCACCAATTATAATGTCGTCCTTATTGTCATTATTAATATCGCCACTTGAAAGACTATAGCCTAGATGAGTCCCTGTGGCAATACCATTTAGTGTAATATTAGCATATGTGGATAAATTTATTTCTGCAGGAAGATTACCACCAAAAATAACATAAACTTTACCAATACTAGCGTCAGCAAAAGGTGCACTAATTATAATATCATCTATATTATCATCATTAATATCTCCACTTGAAAGACCAACACCTGCGCCATAATCAGTATCACCGGTTATAATTATATCAGCCAAAGAAACATTAACTTCTCCACTGCTTCCTCCCAAAATAACATAAATTTTATCTCTAAGACCTACACCAGTTATAACATCATCTATACCATCTCCATTAATATCACCACTTGAAATGCTAAGATACTGAAAATAAGAGTCTAAACCATTAATAGTAAGATCTGCATTTGCTAAATCTCTTCCAGAAGAATGTTCTTTTAACCAAAGTTCAATTGTAATTTCATCTGTAATATTTAAACTGCTTGAATTAAGAACTGACATATAATCATTAACGCCATCAAAAGTTAATGAGCATCCGTATGCATAATCAGTACAGTTCCAATAAGGTTCACCTTCTCCTTTAAATGTTCCATCATTCCCATATAAAGACACATCAACGGCATAAGTTGAGTTATCTCCCAGTACTGAAACATTATCTAAATTCATCATTAAAACTAAATCATCATCATACATACTGTAATTAGTCCCATTCCAGTTCCAAATAAATTCACTTAATGAATCTTCTATAATACTAATATTAATTTCAATTTCTGTATTTGATGTATTAGTATTATCTTCAGGTGTTGGAAAAACAAAGAATAAACTTATAGAATTATAAAAAGTTAGAGGATAAAAATCAACAACATTTACTCCTATTGTTTTATTAATATCACAAATTCCATTACCATCGCTATCTGTACAAGTCTGACTAAATCCACTTCCATCTTCTTTAGCCCAATAATTTCCGCCGATTAAAGGTCCACCCACAATATTAGTCACTGTTTGCAATGTAGTATTATATGAGTTTTTATTATAACCATCCACATCTACATAAGTATCATTAGAATTCTGAAAAAAATTGTTATAGATTATATTCCAATTACTAGATGACAAATAAATTCCATAAGAATTATTGGTGAAATTATTATTGTAAACTTGTGCATAATTAACATAATCCAAATGTAATGCGTTTTCTTGTGATCCAGTTATTTTATTGTAATTAATTATGGCATTATTAGCTGTATAACTATCCTCAGATAACCTAATAGCACTTGAAGTAGAATTTATAATAATATTATTAGTAATATTATTGTAATCAGATTCAACATAAATTCCGTAATCTCTAGCAAAATTAATTGAATTATTCACCATATTCAAATAATCTGAAGAATATGAACAAATTCCGTTATAAGTATTGCTTATTGTATTATTAATTATATTTCCATTATCTGAATTTAAAAATCTAATACCATCTCCTTCTATAACATTATTTCTAATAATATTTCTATTACCTCTGAGTATAGTAATGTGATTTGTTTCTAATCCATCTAAAACTAAATCGTCAGGATCATTATATACATAAACAGGTTTGCCATTGACTAAATTAGTTGTATCAGCATAAACATCGTATCCATTTGCTGCTAATGCTATAGCAATTCTTAAGTTAATTCTGCCATTATTAGTCATTGAATTTTCTACTAAAGTATGACCATGGCCATCTGAAATATCAACACCATAATAACCATTATAATTCATAGTATTATTATACAAGTAATTTCTATCCCCTTGTTCATCACTAAGATAAATACCAGTTTCAGTATTATTATTTACTGTTGAATTAATAATAGAATTTCTATTTGATTGAGCAATCGCAATTCCTTTTAAATTATTATTAAATGTAGAATTTAAAATAGTGTTATTAATACCGCCGTACATTTCAATACCATAATAATTATTACTTGAATTGATTTTATCCAAAGTAACATTGCTAGAATATGAGGAAATTAAACCATTAATACCATCTCCAAGTATATTGA
>CAYZMD010000139.1:0-4032 GCA_964479425.1 uncultured Methanosarcinales archaeon
CTGGAATATGAATAAACTTAAACATTTTTTTATCTTTATATATTTCAATTAATTCGTCGATAAATTCGAGTAAATGATTTGGATTTAGCATGCCTAACCTTATTTTATAATTGCCTTGAATTTTTAGAATTTCTTTTAATAAATTTGGTAGAGTTGTGTCAATGTCTTTCCCGTATGCGCCAGTATCTTGCGCTGTTAGCCATATTTGTGTTGTTCCTTCTTTTATTGCTTGCTTTATTCTTTTTACTATAGCTTTAGTACTGTATGATATCAGATTACCTCTTGCTTGTTTTGTTTGACAAAAGCTACAAGGTAATCCTAAACATCCTTGGCATATTGGAACAATTTCTATTGTATCGTTTCTTTTTATTTTAGGAAGGTTTACTCTTTCATTTTTTTCTTTTTTAATTAATTGAATTATATTCCCTTCTAATGTTTGCTCAACAACTTCCACAATTTTATCTATTTGATCTGTTCCAAGAATTGAGTAATTTGGTAAGTTTTTTGTTTGAGCAATACAACCTGAAATTATGATTTTTTTATCTTTATACTGTTTTAGTGTTTTTTCAAAATTTCTTATTGTTTGATCTTTTACAGTACAAGTATTAATTATTATTAAATCTGCATATTCTGGGGTTTCAACTAATTCATATTGTGCTTTTTTAAGGATACCTGCCATATTTTCAGAATCACTTCTATTTAAGCTACAACCGAAAGTAATTATGCTAATTTTCGTCATTAAAGTTGTTAAAAAACCACTATATTTAAATATAACTTCTAGTTTTTTCAACTTTATGAAAATCGTTAAAGTTCGTAAAAGGCTTTGTCCTTACTGTAGAAAGCATACAGAACATAAAGTAACGCAGAATAAAAAGAAAAAAGCTAGTAGTTTGACTTATGGTAGTAAGATTAGAGCTAGAAGACGAGGATTAGCGAAAGGAAAAGGTAATTTAGGAAGGTATTCTAAGCCTGCTGTAACTAAGTTCAAAAGAACTGGTGCAAAGCAAACTAAAAAAACAGATCTAAGATATACTTGCAAAGAATGTAAAAAAATGCATATGCAAAGTAAAGGAATTAGAGCTAAAAGAGTAGAGTTTATTTAATTTCTTTTTAGAATAATAAAATAAAAATATTTTTTATTTATTAAAATTGTTTATGTCGTATACTTGGTGGTAGTTATTGTTTATTAGGTTCATTATAACATACTGTCTGTGAGTCTTTTTGTGGTTTTTTTTTATCTGAACTACCATATTTTATTTGATCTTTAGTGATGGTCAATAAGAATGGTATGTATGCATTAAAATTATTTTCGATTTTAAAATTATCTTTGATTTTAAAATTATTTTCGAATTCTTTATCATCAAAATTCTTACTATCATACAAAATATCTTCATTCTCTTTTAAGTAATATGAGACATATGCGTGTTTACTTTTATTTATAATTGTTATTTTCTTTCCGTCAACAACCTCAGAAATATGTATTCTAATTTGACCTAAATCTAATTTATATCCTGAATCTAATTCATCCCATTCAATCTTACCTACTTGTACGTTTTTTAATAACTTGTGATAATCATCTAGCTTTAATGCTCCGTTTGTTAAATCTTCTATGTTATTATATTTAAATTTTGATTCATTGCCATTGAACATCTTAACTAAAGGCTCTCTAAAATCAGATTTAAGTTTTGATTCATTGCCATCGGACTTTTTAACTAATTTAAATTTATATGATACAACAGTGTCATCATCAGTTTCAGAAATGCCTGTATATATGTCTTTTTCAATCTCTTCAGGTTGTTTTTCAATAAGTTTATTAAGATTAATTTTTCCTGCATTAAAAATTCCATTCAAAAATTGTTTAAAAGGATTCTTTCCTCCTGTATACTTTCCAATGATTTCATCTAATTCTAACACATTGTTGGTAAGTATAGTACCTTTATAAACCTAACTATTTTATGTTACTTAGTAGGGACTAATTGTGTGTTTTCGAGTATGTGTTTTATTTCTAGTTGGGTTTAATACCCCAGAGCTCGCTCCGGTGGATAATTCATTTTTTAGAATGATAAAACTTATTTTTTTATTTTATTCCTTTCTTTGTATTCTTGGATATGTTTCAGGAAGCATGAATACTTTGTTTGTTTGAACAGATAATCCTCTCTCTTTTGTTTGCATATCTTTACTAATCATTTTAGCTTTACCTAGAGCAACAAGTTCGTTTTTCAAACTCATTATCGCAACGTCTTCATCAATTTGTATATCTGATTCAACGTGAGCGATTCCTGGTGCGTTTAAGTTTGCTCCATGAGAAATTGTGTCGACAGTTGTATCTAAAATCCAAACTTTAGGAATATGATCTACAGCTCTTTCTATTGGTAATAAAACTCTTCTAATATATTCTTCATTTCCTTCCTTCTCCCAGAAATGGTAAGCATCACTAACATCATGTAATGTTACAAGAGTTTCTTCTCTGAATGGCCCTGTTTTGCTTCTTCTTAATTCTGCCATATGTGCTCCAGTTTGTAATTTTAAACCGATATCGTGACAAAGTTTTCTTATGTATGTTCCTGCTTGACATCCAACTTTAAATAAAACGTCTTGGTCTTCAATTTCAAGAATATCTATATAATATATTTTTCTATATCGCCATTGTCTTTTTACTGCTGATTTTATTGGAGGAAGTTGTTTCATCTTTCCAACAAATGACATTATTGCTTTTCTAAGTGCAGTTTCATCTTGTAGGCTATGCATATGCATTAGAACAATATATTCTTTTCCGCTTGTTAATAACATCTGAACAACCCTTGTTGCTCTACCTATTGCAACAGGAAGTACTCCAGTTACTTTTGGATCTAATGTTCCACTATGACCTGATTTTTTTATTCCTAATGCTTTTTGAACATAAGCAGAAACTTGGTGTGATGTCGGGCCTTTACATTTATCTAAATTAATAATTGCATATTTTTTTAACTCTTCTATACTTCTATTGTTTGGATCTTGTCCAAATTTGTCAGAAGTTTCAGCTTTTTTTCTAACTAAAATACTTCTTTCCATTTTTTCAAAAGGCAATAGTGTTTCCATAGATAGAAAAATTGTCGAGTTGTTTATAAAACTTGCTGAATAGAAAATTTATGTTGATAATAAATATAGAGGGTTTTGATAAACCCTATATAGCGAACTTTGATATATAAATCATTAGAAAACTAAAACTTTAGAGGTTAATCAAAGTCCTCTATAATAAAAAAAAAGAAAAAAATTATAATCTTTTTCTAAGCTTTGTAACTGCTAGTTTTGCTTCGTCTTTCATACCAAGACCAAACCCAATTCCTAAAGCTAAAGATATAGCAAATACAGCGCCTGATAATACTATCAAGAATGTGTTTTGTGCTAAGATTACATTAACTCCAAGTTGACTTAAAGCAATAATTACAGTAAAAACAATTATTACTGTTTTTATTAATTCAGCCATAATCTTTGAGCCTGCAGCTTTTGTTTTAAGAATAGCTTCTCCGACATACATTGCAAATAAAAAGCCAAGTAGTCCTATTACAACAGCAGCAATTAAACTTGGAATCCAAATAGCTAATTGCATAAAGAATCCGCTTAAAGCTTTCAAATTTGTAATATCGGCAGCTGGGTTTAGGAATAAGATGAATACATACCATTTTACAATTGTTGCAAAGAAATATGTTAAATCTACTTTTCCTAGTAGTTGTGTTGTTTTTGTTTGTTTAACAATCCACTTCATTAGCTTTGTTTTATCTAATAGTTTTTTTACGCCTGAAGCAACAATGATTGCTACTAAATAGCCGACTATTAAAATTATAAAAGCACCTATAAGTCCTGGTAACGCTTTAATAAAACTGTTCCATAAACTAAATAATGGATTAACTATATTTTGTCCGGTTTGTGTTAATATACTAACCATGATTTCACCCCTTTTTGAGGTATATCTTAATTCATGATATTTAAAGGTTGTGGTGAAAATGACTGTGGGACAAAAGTCTTAAACTCCCACCCAAAATAGATTGTGCC
>CAYZMD010000140.1:0-3990 GCA_964479425.1 uncultured Methanosarcinales archaeon
ATATAAACATATATAAGCCAAAATATATATTTGTAAATATATGTTTCAAAAAACGAAAGTCTTAATAAGGATTGAAAACTTAATATTATATAAGAAATAAAAATTACAATTTCTATTTGAGCTTATGCCCTGACCAAAACTTTTCTATTGGATTTCTTGATATATTCGGTACTAAATCCTTTTTTCTCCAATGTTCATTTATTGATTCTTTAAAAATTTTAGTTACATATTTAGCGCGAGCACAATTATAAGAAGAATCATCGAATCTAAGATACAATCCTTCCATAAGCTGAAAACCATACTGAGATTTACATATCAACTGCTCAAGTTGATCAAAAGATTCAAGTTTTCCCGAAAAAATTGGCGCATTATACACAATTCCTGTCCCTTCCAATTTGTTTTCTACCATATTACAACTCAAGAATTTACCTTCCTTTTTATCAAAAATATCATTTGCAATAAAATAGGATGGCAAATCAGTATAATTTACTGTATGTTTCCAAAACATCCATTCTCCAAAAAGGACATATCTATCACCACATATTTCACGTATTGATTGCTCATGCATATGCTTGAAATCATAGACCTTTTTAAAGAAGACATCAACAGGGTCTATCTTATCATTCTTATTCTGTACAAGCAACTTTCCATCAATACATGAAAATCCTACGCAATTACCATCTATCTTCTCCTGTACATTCATTACTAAAGAAAAAAGATCAATAGATTCTTTTTCTGATAATATCACATCATCTGAATCAGTTATATTACTATTATACAGATATTTAGTGCGTGGAAACTGAATTATGTCCATATACTAGAGAAGGCATCGACACTTTTAAAACTTACTACTTATCAGTTATATTTAAATAAAACCACAGCATAAGCTATGAATAGAGATATCATGAGAGAATTCATATTTTTTAATGGAATAGAAAAAGAAATGGGAAATTTCTACATCTGCACACCAAAGATCAACACATTAGAAAGAGATGTAAATATTATTTTTCAAAAGACTTATGAAAAACTAAATGACGAACGCATTTATATTCCTGAATTAATAATGGAAGAAATTAATCCACAATCGGTATCAAAAGCAATTCTATCATACATCAATCAAAATCACAAATATGATTTTTTTCTCGTTAGAGATAAACTAGGCATTGAAATATTACAAGCTCAAACAATAACTACAGGATACAAATTGACTCCTCAAAAAATTTTAGTAATTGATAAGGATAAACTATTTGAAAATGACCAAGCATTAGAAAAAAAAATAAAACAATATTTAATTTAATATTTCTCTTCTGTAGTCACTTGAACCATAAACAACTGTATTCGATAAAGACATACCATTTTTTAACATATCCAAATCACTATCACATGTAACAACGATACAAGATGAATCACTAAATATATTTGCAAATTCTATAAGAGCTGCGTCACCACTACCAATTCTACTATTTGCTTTTGTATTATCTGGATTTGCAAGCATTGATTCAATCATGATATTTTTTTGTTCATCCGTTACATCCAAAGGCATGGCAATTACCTTTTCCATACCTATTGCAATATAAAGTCCGTTCATCAATTGATATGGACACAATATGCTTCCATCATCATTTGTTCTTTTTGTATTATGCTGATTTTCTAATTCAGCAACAACTTCCTGAGGAATTATTCCAACGTAACCGGAAGGCAGATCAAACATTCTGTCGCCTATCTCATCATACATCTTCAAAATTGCACCAGTATCATATAAAATATAAATTGGACCACTAAGTCTTCCTGTTTCTAACTTAGTATCTGTTTCACTTGATATTTGTTCCAATGTCTTTTTCATACTACTATATAGGGGTAACAGATATAAATACTTTTCGATAGTCTTTATAATGGGAAAATATACTAAAATATAACATAATATCAAAGAATTCCATAACATTTAAATAGTCACATAAACTTGCTTTAATTCGGTTATAGAGGCCTAAATAAAGGTGATTTCATAATGAGAAAGTTTTTTGACGTTAATCCAACGAAATTAATAGAAAATACGGCTTTAGAGCTGGAAAAGAACGAGAATATCAAGCCAGAGGCTTGGGCAAGCTATGTAAAGACAGGAATAAATAGACAAAGACCGCCTGTAGAGAAGAATTGGTGGTATGTTAGAGCTGCTGCAATACTTAGAAAAGTATTAATTTTGGGACCAATTGGTACTGAAAAATTACGAAGAAAGTATGGTGGAGTTCAAAACAGAGGAAATAAACCTGAAAAGTTTGCAAAAGGATCAGGCAATCATATAAGAAAAATTTTACAACAGCTAGACAAAGCCGGTTTTATCAAACAAGGAGATAAGGGCGTGCACAAAGGCAGAATTATCACAAAAGAAGGAAAAGAACTTTTGGATAAAGTTGCTAATAGCTTACTAAAATAGGTGAATCATAATGGCAAGATACAAACACTTATCCAGAAAAATCAGATTAATAAAACTGGGTAGAAGAACCAAATGGGCACCGTTTTGGACTGTGCCTAAGAAATATGGCAAAACAAGAAGAGTTCATCCAGGAAGACACACTGCTGTCAAAAGAAGCTGGAGAAGAACCAAAACTAACGCTTAGGTGAATCAAGATGGAAAGATCATATAATATTCCTTTAAGGAAAGAATGGCTGAAAGTTCCAAAATATAAAAGAGCTAAAAAAGCAGTTAAAGCTTTAAGAGAGTTCTTAATGAAACATATGAAGTCAGACAATTTACACATCGGTAAATTTCTGAATGATTTGATTTGGAACAGAGGCATGAAAAACCCACCACATCATGTTAAAGTTAATGTACTTAAAGATGAAGAAGGTAGAGTTTTTGCTGAACTTGAAGGTCACAAAATAGAAAAACCTCAGAAGAAAGAAGATAAGAAAAAAGAAACCAAAGCTGACGATATAAAAGATAAACTTAAAGCTTTGAAAGCAAAATCAGGAAAGAAAGAAACTAAGAAAGGCGAAGGAATTGAAAAAGCAGTAGAAAAAGAAACTCCTAAAGAAAAAAAGGAAGAAGCTACAGAATTAGAAAAAGCTGCAGGATTTGAAGAAAAAACAGAGGAAGAACCTAAAACAGAAGAAAAATCTGTTGAGGAAGAAGCTCCTAAAGAAGAAAAATCCGAAGAGAAAAAACCTGAACCAGTAGCAGAAGTAAAGAAAGAAGAACCTGTTAAAGAAGAAACAAAAACTGAGAAAAAAGCTCCAGCAAAGGAGTAATTTTTTATTCTTTTTATTTATTATATATTTTCTAGTTAACAAATTCTTAATAAGCTAATATTAAATTCTAATTATTATTGGAGGGATTAAATATGAGTTTTTTAAATCACATTAGAAAAGTTCTTGACGACTGGTATACAACAGAAACAAAAAAGGTTAACAAAGATCCAACTAAAGATAGAGGATATTGGAAAGAAGTTTACACTTTTGATGTTTTTGCTAATGAAGAAATAGATGATGAAATGTACTGCGGAATTTTGGGAGGGATAACTAAAGACATTGAAAATAAACCAAAAGAACCAGCTATGGAAATTATTGGAGGCAACGGACTAGAAAAAATGATTAGAGACAAAGTTGCTAAAGTACATAAGCCAATATCAACAGTTCCTTATAGTAAAATCATAAAAGAAATTGACGGAAAAATTGTAACAGAAATCTTATATGTTGAGCCAATTGCTATAGCTAATTCTGCAACTGCATATATAATAACTACTTCAGATTTAGAACAAAATTCTGTTGATCTAAAAATACATGAACCATATACATTAAATAGGTTAATTAGAGTAAATATACATCAAAAACCTTAATTCTTTTTTATTTTTATTTTTTTATCGACCATAAAGACTTATAGAACTAAAACTAACATCAAACAAATATTAAGAAAAAACAACAAAATCATTACTTTTCACTGTAGAATTCGATAATGTTGGAATTTTTTAAAAGTAAAATTCATTTATAAAGTTT
>CAYZMD010000141.1:0-3972 GCA_964479425.1 uncultured Methanosarcinales archaeon
GTTTCCTAACTCTGTAATATATTCAAATACTTTTTCTTGAAAATTAAATGTTTTTTTAATATTATTTGCTTTTTTCTCATCGTAGTTCTTTTTTTCTTTAAAATCCATAATGTCTAAATTAGAATTAATTATATTAAGACTAAGAGATGCCATTGTTATTTTTGATTTTGCATTATTAAATTTTTGTTTGTTCTCTTCTATGATATCTGAATTATAATCTCTTTTCCCTTGTATATATGAAATTAAATCGTTTGAACCAAATATTGTATGTATAAGATTAGCTTGATTTAGTAAATGCTTCAATACTATATTTTTATTTTTTGCAAAATCAATTGTTTTAGAATAATCTCCTTTGAATTCTTGTGAATTACAGTCTTGAACTCTATTCTTTATTTTCTTTTTTTGTTTTAAAGATATTGGATTTAATTTACGCATGAATTCTTTTTTTGTTTTTTGCAGCATATTAATAGAATACAACAACCCATCATCTTTCCCTTCCCCTATGACTGAATTATAAGATGAGTCGATATCTTTCAAAAATAAGACAATTTCATCTATATTTTTTTTATCTGAATATGAATTGTAATTATTAATTAATTTGTCTGTATCCTTAAATTTAGAAGTTATTTTATCTATTTTATCTGTTTTATTCTCTCTTATAATTAGATAGTCGTTAAGACCTTTTTTAACATCCCTTATAATTTTGGTAATTTTTTCAGGAGACAAATTGAAATAATTCGTAAATTTTGAAATTTTTGATAATACTTTTTGATTAATAAATTGTAATTTATACTCTTGTAATGTATTCACTTTTCCTTTAATAGATTTTGCACAATTAATATAATCTTCAAATTCTTTTTTGGCTATACTTTTTGTTGTTAAAAATATATCATGTAATAAATAATTATTTTTAATGAACTCTTTTATTTTAGCATCTTCTATTAAGTTGGCATGATATAATAATTTTGAACCTTTATCCCATTTTTGACTTTTTTCTTCTAATATTAAAAATTTATGCCAGTCTTTTTCTTTCAGAATATTTGATATGTCATTGTTTATATCTGTAAAATTGGAAATAATCTTTTGATTAATGTCGGATATAATAGAGTCATAAGTAGAAGTTATTTTATTATATCTCAAGAAGAGGTCCTTTGTCTGTTTCTCAAAATATGGATCTGGTATCTTAATAAAAGAATTTATTTGTAGTTCTAATTCTTTAATTTTTTTTTTAGCTACAATTAAGCTTTTATTTAAATTATTTTTGGAGAATAAATTAAGTTTGATATCATTCATGAAATTATGTATATCATATATCTTATTTTGAGCTTCTTTTTGTGTTGAAATATATTCTTTACTTTTATCCTTAATTATTGTTATTGCATTGTTTAAATTAAAATCAGTATTGTAAAAAACTATTGTTTCTTTTAACTCATATAATATTTTTATTTTTAATTCAGCATTGTTATATTCTATAATATTTGTAATTTCATCAGGAATTGATTCAAGTATTTCTCCTAGAGATTTATTAATCATAAATTTATTAGAGGAATAAATATCCTCATATTTGTCTATTATATTGTCTACTAAATAAAAAGACGTTTCATTATTATCTATGAACTTGTTCTTTCGTAAATTCTCAAGTTTTGATGTAATTTCTTCAATACTTTCTTTTGTGTGTAATAACCCTTTAGTGTATTTTGTGTTATTTAGTGATTTATCTATGCTTTTTAGTTCATCCTTTATGTCTTCAACACTCGTCTTAATATTTTCGATTAAGCAATTTTTGGTTGACACCACAATATTTGTTAAATCATTTATCTTTTTATTTAGCCCTCTATCTTTTTTATATTTATTTAATAAAGTATTTGTTTTTTTTATTACATTTAACATCCCCTTATTGATGTTTTTTAGATTATTATAATCTGAACAATCAAATTTAGAAATTTGTTCTAATACAGTATAACACTCATTTTCTTGAACGTTTATACTATTTAATCTTTTTAAAAACAATCTTTTATATGCATTATCTCTGTGAATTAATTTCTTTGATATGTCTATTATTTCAGTCGGTGTTTTTCTGTTAGTAATGGAATAGAAGTTAGATATTAGTTGAACATAAGATTTGTTCTTTCTTATATTCATTACTTTATCTAATGTATTAATCTTTGTTTCATCTAGATGTTTTTTTATTTCTGTTAATTCAAATGTAAAATGTTTTTCTATATCTTTAATCTTAGAAGAAAAGTCATCAGATAATATTTGACAAGATGGTATTTCTATGCCAATTGATTTATACATTATATTGGTTTTTGTATAATTATCAATTGAATCTTCTATTGATAATATATCATTTTTATCAATTTCCAAGTTGAAATCCACTATATTTGATTTAATATTATCAAAATCTTTTACTTGTTTTTGATAAAAATCATTTAATACGTTTGTATATTTTTCTAGGTTTTTATAATTCTTTTTTAAAATATCTTCAAAAATCGTATTAATTTTAGGATTGTCTATCTGGTTTTCTATGTGACCTATCTCGTCTGGTAAATTTAAAATGGAATCAAATATCTTTTTAAGATTTAGATAATTATATTCTTTAATCCCCGTGATGTCTTTTCCTGTTTGTTCGCAATCTCTTATTATTTTTTTAGAATCTATAAAAATATCATCGATAAAAGCATTATATGATTCTATTTTTTGTCTAGTTCTATTTGTTATTTTAGATGCATCTAATGAATAACTTAATATTGAAGAAATATTATTTAAACCTTTTATTTCTTCTTCTATACCTATAAGTTGTTGGTATGTATAAAAGTTATTGAGGTCTATTTTATTTAATCTTTTATTTAAGTTTTGTAACTTTTTATAAAAGTCATCATGAAATATGTCAGAGAAACAAGATATCTTCTTAAAGCAATCGTTTGATTTTCCTAAAGCTTCTGTGTGAATCTTTTTGAAAAAGTCATCAACTTTAATGTTTTCTAAATCAACTCTTTCCATTTCATATAATACTTCAATTAATTTTATCTTTTGTGCCGTTTTTTCATCTAATTTACTTTGTTTAGGAATCCCTTGAATTAAAGCATCTAGTGACTGAATAATTATTTTTATTCTTTCTCCTTTTTTATAATATTCTTGTATCTTATTTTCAGCTATTTTTTGTATAGTATTAAATTCAGAAGGAATTTTAATGTTAATTCTATTATATCTTTTTTCTAGTTTTTTTAATTCATCAATATTGTTTTCTAACTTAGATGTTAATTTCAATGTGTCATAGTCGTTTTCTAATATTATTTTTTCATAAGAATTTAAAATACCACACAGTTTTTTTTCAATTTGTGGCTTCTTATTTTTTATTTTTAGTTTGATACTGTTTTGTAAAGAGTGCAGTTCTTGTTTTCTTTCTTTTATTTCAGAAAAATCATCATAAGAAGGAATTATGATCTTTTCGATTAAATTTTCTATTCTATTGTATTGAGTTATACTTTGTTCTATGTCTATCTCGGGCTTAATTCGTTTTATTGCTTCATCAAATTGTTTAAGATTATCCTCAATATCTTGGTATTTCGAAAGTCTTTCTTTAGTTTTTCTATCAAATCTATAAATAAAATCACTAATATTCTCATGCATTTCTGATAATGAATCAAAATTTAAATCATATAACTTAGACTTTTCTATTAGACTCACAACTTGCATAGCTAGACTAATGCATTTTTCTTTTTCTTGTGTATTTGATAATTCTTTTAATTCATTCTGTTTTATTTTTATTTTTTCTATTTTAGAAATGACACCATCAAATTTATTATAATATCCAATAATTAAATCATAAGCTTGTTTTGAATTTTTAATTTCACTAGGGTCAGATAAAAATAATTTAGTCATCTTTTCTTTTGGCATTAATTCAATTTTAGAATAGAATTTATCTAAATAAACTAGTTTTAATAATTCCTCAGATGTCTTCATTGCTGG
>CAYZMD010000142.1:0-3936 GCA_964479425.1 uncultured Methanosarcinales archaeon
TAATATAAAAAATAATGCTCCTGTTGGAATTGCAAAAGATGCTAGATATACAACTAATGAAAATATTAATAAATTTACAAATTTAAATGCTATTATGTTTTTAATCATTTTTTAATATCTCAATTTTTTCATTACAATCAATATTATATTTTATACAAACTTCACTAAGTAATAATCTTCTATCATTTGGCGTGTCTGTTATATTTAGAATGTTAAATATAGTATCAAATTCAATGTTAAAATGTTTATTGACTAGATTAATTGTCATCCATGATTCTATTGTTTTATTCTCATTTTCCAATATTTCATAATGTCCTTGCCAAACTGAGTATTGATTGCTCATTCTTATTGTCTGTAATGAGAATAATGTTAACAGAACTACTAATAATATGAAATATAATATTAGTCTTTTTTGTTTCATATGGATGTTAGAATATTTGAAGTATTTAATGATTTTTGTTGGTTGTTGTTATTGTCCTAATTAAGATAATATAATTCATAATTATTGCTTTATTTTATTAATCTCTTAATTGATGTTCCTAAAATAATCACGCATAACCTCAAGTCCACAAAGTATATAAAGGAAGAAATAAATAAATCTAATATTATTTTCCTAGAGGTATTGAAAAATTATAAGTTTCTAATATTCTCTTGTAAACCCGGAGGTATAATAAAATGAAGAAGACAATTATGATTATAGGATTATTAGTGCTTTCTATTTTGAGCACAGTAATTTTGGCACAAGGGCCAAGAACAGGTATGGCAGAAAATCCTGGTGTTGATCTTGAAGGCGGTGAAATAACAGAACTAACTCAAGAAGAAATTAATGGATTATTGTTAATGGTAGAAGAAGAAAAATTAGCAAGAGATGTGTATTTAGATTTATATGATAAATGGCAATTGCCAATTTTTAAGAATATTGCAGCATCTGAACAAACTCATACTGATGCAGTTATGCGTTTAATAGACGCTTATGGTGTTGAAGATTCAGCAATTTCAAGCGAGAGAGGAATTTTTGTAAACGCTGAATTGGGAGAACTTTATGCAAATTTAGTTACTCAAGGTTCTGAATTATTACTTTCTGCATTAATTGTTGGTGCAACAGTCGAAGATTTAGATATTAAAGATTTAAATGAGTTACTTGCTCAAACAGCTAATGAAGATATTATTCTTGTTTATGGAAATTTAAGAAAAGGTTCAAGGAATCATATGAGAGCTTTTAATAAACAAATTGCGAATAATGATGGTAGTTATGAAGCTCAGTATATTTCCGTAGAAGAGTTAAATGAAATAATTTCATCAGAAAATGAGAGAGGTCCATTACTAGATGATGATAGTAATGTTGTTTCAAATTTTGAAACTCAATTAAGAGTTGGTCCAATGGGAACTATGGAAAGAGGTGCTAGAGGAAGTCAAGGCTTAGGTATGCAAGATGGTCAAGGTGCTGGTGCTAAAGACGGACAAGGTGTTAATGCTCAGGCGAAACAAGGTTCAGGTAATCAATATAGAATGAGCGGAGAAAATGGAAAGAAATATATGGAAGCTGGCGGAAGACGTGTAAATTGTCCTTTATGTGATAATATTCAAGAAGATGGAAATAGATTGAATGCAAGATTATCAAATGGAAAAAATACTGAAATTAAAGTAATGCCAGATGTTGCTTCAAATAAAGCTTTGAAAAGATTAAAATTAAAGAATTGTGATGAGAATTGCAATATTGAATTAAAAGAAGTTTCTGTGAAAAATCAAGCAAGAGCAGCATATGAAGTTAAAGCGCAAAGAAATTCTAAAGTTTTTGGAGTATTTAACAAGAGAATGAATGTTCAGGCTCAAGTTGATGCAGAAACTGGGGATATTATTGACATCAATAAACCTTGGTGGGCGTTTTTAGCAACTGAACCAGAAGAATAATTTTTATTTTATTTTTATTATAACTATTTCTGTGTGATTTTTTCTTCATATATTAGTCTTTTTACCATAACCTTTATATAGTTATTATGAATATATATTCATAACTAAACTTGGAGGTGGCAAAATATGCCAAATAAAGATGGAACCGGCCCAAACGGAAAAGGTTCAAAAACAGGAAGACAACTTGGAAAATGTGAAGGTGCAGAACCTATTGAAAGAGGTTCTCGTAGAGGACAAGGTAATGGTAGAGGAAATGGTCAAGGTCCTAGAAGAGGTTTTAGGAGAGATTAATTACAATGCCAAGACCTTGCAAAAGACGAAGAATTAGAGGAAGGCCTAACTCTAATTATTTTAAGCCTGCTGGAATTAGATTAAGAGAACTTGAAGAAGCTGTAATTACTTTGGCTGAATTTGAAGCAATTAGGCTAGTTGATCTTAATCAAATTCCTCAGGAAACTGCTGCAAAAGAAATGGAAATATCTCAGCCTACTTTGTCTAGAATATTAAGTACTGGAAGAAATAAGATTGCTGATGCGATTATTAATGGTAAGGCAATAAGGATTAATGAAGTTTAATTTTACTTACCACTAATAATTTCTAAAATCTCTTCGCCAAATTTCATGATTTTTGTTGGGCCCATGCCATGAATACTTTGTAATTCTCTTGCGTTTGTTGGCATAACACTTGATATTTCAATAAGTGTTTTATCATGCATAATTATATATGGTGGCATGCTTAATGCTTCGCTTTTTTTTTGTCGCCAAGATTTTAATCTAGAAACAATATCACTTGATCCAGGGTTATTTTTAAAATTAGATTTTGTCTTTACTTTTAGACTCGATTTTGATGTTGTAAGTAATTCAAGCATTTCATCTGTGATGAAGTATGTATGAGACTTTGATGTATGGGTTAAATAAAGAGTGTTTTTTGCTCTACTCATTGCAACATAAAATAATCTTCTCTCTTCTTCGTGCTTATCATAGTCATATGCATCAACCATATCAAGAATTGGATGATCTGAAGCTTTACATGGGAATTTGTTTGGGTTACATCCAATAACAAATACACATTCAGCTTCCATACCTTTTATTGCGTGAATTGTTGCAAGTGTTACCTCATCTGATCTTGCAATAACACTTCTTCTTAGTTCATCGCTTCTTATTACATGCTTAATCTTTCGTGCTTTCATTATTTTTGCAAGCTCTTTTAATTGACGATTTGTTCTTGCAAGTATAAATATCTCATTTCTTGGAAATTTGTTCTCGAGTATTTTTTGTATTACAAATTCAAACTCAATTTTTTCTGAATCAAGCTTGACTAATTTTATGTCAGTTTCAGAATCAAACCCGGATTCTAAATCACAAAGTCCCATATTCCTAATTGATGTGTTTATCAATTTTACAATCTTTTTGGTCGAACGATAATTTTTAGCTAAATTAATTATTTCACAGTCAGGATATTTATCTTCAAATTTTAAAATGTGTTTGACGTCTGAACCACGCCAACCAAAGATTGATTGTCTAGGGTCTCCAACACAAAATATATTTTTAGGATTTAAAACTTCAATTAATTTCATTTGAGTCTCATTTACGTCTTGATACTCATCAACTAAAACATGCTCAAATTCAGGTATTAAGTTAGGATTATCATTAAATAGTCTTAAAGCATCAATTAATTGGTCTGCAAAATCTCTAAGCCCTAATTTGTTCATATGCTCCTCAATATATTTACAAACATTTAGTACAATGTTTAGACTTCTTTCATGCTCTGAATTAATATTGAATGACTCTCTATTCATAGTCATATTCTTAAATTTAAAAAAATCTCTTAAAAAGAATATATCATTAAGAAATATATTTGCAAGTTCTTCATTTGATTTTAATCTTCTTTGAGTATCTGTAAAATAAATAGAGATTGCACCCTCCATTGATGAACCCATACTAGAAAGTGCTTTTCTAATAAGTATTATTTTTTCTCTGTAAGAAATAACATTTACTTTTTTATCATATATTAAATCATTATATC
>CAYZMD010000143.1:0-3849 GCA_964479425.1 uncultured Methanosarcinales archaeon
AGTGATTTCTATGTAGATGATACTCCTGCAACATTTGAAATCACTATGACTTTAGATAATGTTGAAAATTATCTTGTTTCTCAAGGAGCGGATTATAAAGTTATTGTTGACACAACAGAACCAATTGATGAAATTAGTTTAATGTATTCTGTCCAAAAAGGACAATCAGGATTAGATGGTGAAATAGCACTAACTGCTTTCAATTCAACAAGATATCAAGGAAATTTGATAATCAGTATATCAGGCATTGATGGTGGAGTAAATAATACTAAATGGATTATTAACAGTACAGATTTACATAATGTTTCAGGTAAACAGATAACTAAAAATGAGTTTTTTACAATAGACACAAGCGGACCAGAACATCCAGAAATATATTTTCCTGTAAATTGGGAAGGTAATCCGAATTTAAAATATATATATTATGGAACAAATTTGAGAATAACAGGCTTTGCTGCAGACGAGGAAGTGAATCAAAAGATACGTGTTTATGTTACAACATCTCAATTTGATACAAAAGCTGAAGCAGACCAAACGATTCCACAAAATAACCAACCAATACAAGATTTAACACAAGATTGGATTTATAAAGAAACGACAAGTTCTCTTGAACCAACTACTTTACTTGAAGCAACCTTGTACGCAGACTCAGCTGTTAATGCAAATAGCATAATTATAGAAGTAGATGATTATGATTATAGTGCAATGGCTGTTGATAATTATTTAGAATTTGAGAATCAAGGAGCATTACTTCCTGATTTTACTTTTTATAAAATAACTAATATAAAAGAGATATCTGGTAGAAGAGAGGTCATTTTTGAACCTGCATTGACTCAAGGTATAGATAAAGATTCAAAAGTATATGTTCATTCTGAGAATTCTTTTGGAGGATGGTTTAGTATGGATGTCCCCTTAGAATTAGGAAATAATTGGATTTATGCTGTAGGTATAGATGCATTAAATAATTTAGGTATTAGGAATGATGCTAGTCCTTTTTTAGTTTTGTCAGATCCTAATCCGCCTATGATTAGAATAGACAAACCTCCAAAAGCCGTAACTCCCGATGGAATTGGAATAATAATAAACGCAACCATTATGGATACAGTGGGTATTAATTTAGATTCAATAACAATGACTCTTAAGAAAATATTCCTAAATATCCGATCACAAAGTATTACTAGCGAATTTAGTTGTGATGGTAGTTATCCTGGTATTTCTTGCGAAGTAAGTAACGATGGAACTTTGGTAAGAATGTCTTATACTCCTGAAAATGTATTTACTAATGCAAGATATGAAATTACTGTTGAAGCAACAGATTTAGCAGGAGGAATAGCTATCAATGAAAGCTGGTTTGAAATAGACGAAAATGTTGTACACAATCCTAATTTAGAAGTAGAAGGTGGGTTTGTCTTTAATGGAATAAGTTATACCAATAATAATCAAGCAAAAATAAATATTTCTTTTGACGATGATATTGGAAAAGATGTTAAGGTTTCAAGTCTTGAATTATATAAAGAAGGAAGTGAAATACCTATAACATATAATAAAATATATCCATATGAAAATATACCTGTTGATGGTGAAACTGAATTTGTTATAAACCAATTTGAAAATAATCAAGACATAGTAATATTCGATTATTTAGGGGCAAGTTCATTTAGTACTTCATTTATGATTCCTAAGGTGATTAAAAGTATTGAGTGGGCTAATTTAGATGTCACTGGATTAGCTATTGATGGCATTTCTCCAGCAGGAATAAGAATGGATGTTAATGCTGAATCAAATATTTGGATTCATGATCAACCTCTTAAATCGACAAAGGAGAATATTGATTTTGAAGATCCTTTAGTTAGAGTACAAAAAGATTGTTCTGATGCTATTGAAGAAATGTGTAATATCTCTGTTACCTTTACATCGACTAAAGGACAATTAAAAATTCATGACTTATCTGTAAAATATATAATGAAAAATAGCGATTTGATAAAATATGGTATAACAAAATTTAATGTAACACTTGGAGAAACATTAACTGAAGGTAAATATGATTTTGTGGTAAATGCTTCGAAGAAATTAGGAGATGAATGGAGTAAATTTAGAATAGTAAAACCATATTTTTTTTATGATAATACTCCTCCTAATATTTCTATAGAAATGGACAATGTCAGTATGGACACTACACCAAAATATACTATTGTTAGTGATGATCCAGTTATTTGTAATTATAGTGTTGATGAAAAAGATTTTGCAGTAGTTAATGTTGAACATGATATTAATATTGAAAGAATATTACCAAAGCAAGAAATAGTTTATGATAATTTAACAAAAATTACTGGAAGAAAGGAAGCAATTATAAATATTGAAAATCCAGCGTACATGAATGGTTCTCATGATTTAATTATAAAATGTAAGAATTATTTTGATATGGAATCTTCTATTAGTAAAAGTATTACTTTAGTTCATCCAAAACAGAATAGATTATTTTATAGGAATGGAGAGAAAATGAAGTTTAAAGTAATTTTAAAAGAAGCTACAGAGGACGAAATATTTTTTGATTTCTCAGAAATTGATTCTGATGAAGGTTCATATAGTATCAGCCCCTTTGCTAGTAATTTAGAATATTTAATAACTTACACAATTAGCGAAGATAATACTAGAGAAGATGGTGATTATAAAGTTTATTTCAAATATGATGGTATAACAGAACCAATAATTGTTCATTTGCATAATGCAATATTTAATTTTTCTGATAAAAATAAAGCATCACTTTGTGGAGGAACTCCAGGATTATTCTTTAACGAAATAGAATGTAAATATAAGGTTGATGTACAAAATATGGAGTATTATAAAGGATTCCCTGGTTGGATAGATGATAATGCTGAAAATGATGATGAATGTACTAGCCCTTTTACTGATTTACTTTCAATAAATTGTCAATCTATGTATTATGAAGCTAGAAATGAAGGAGACAATATAACCCAAAGCGTTGATTGGAATGATCCTTGCTATCACGATAGTTTATGTATGGCCAGTTTAGATGATGGAACCAAAGTATATTATACTAAATATTTAGCATCAGATGGAACATTTAATGTCAGATTTGAGAAACAAGGTTCGGCAACGAAAAAAGCATACTTTTTGAGGAACGTTGACCCTAGTAAATTAAGTATATCTTCGTCTTCAATCAGTGGATGTCAAAATGTAGTTGAAAGTTCTCAGCCAAATCCATTTATTTCAATACAAGCAGCATCAGTAACTTGTTCAACTAATACAGATAATAGATTTAAGATTTTATTTAATCTTGATTTATCACATAATGAAGATAATTTAAATAAATTTATTGTTGAGTATAAAGATTTAGGAGATGATGATTCAGGTAATGATAACCAAGCACTATTATATTTTGGTACTGGGGCTGAATCTGGTTTGACTAATTCAGAAGCAGGAAGGACTCAGGAAATTAATGGTGTTCAATATTACACATATTGTAATGATGGTGTTGATAACGATTTAGATTCTGGTTATAATATAAGAGATAATGCAGATTGTTTAGATTCAGATTGTTATGGCAAAGAAGTTGCTGCAGGTAAAAATTGTAGTACTCCAAAATCAAACGGGAATTTATTTGAAGATTATGCCGCTGGTCAGTGTAATGATAAATTTGATAATGATATGGATGACGCTTTAATCTTATTATCTACAAGTTATCCTTCAAAAATAAATGATATAAGTAATGCTAGTCCTGAAAATTATACTCCTAACACAGGAAGATTCTATGATTGTTATGATAATGATTGTTTCTCTAATGGGGCAGATTGTCCTAAAAAAGAATTAGTATGTAATGATAAGAAG
>CAYZMD010000144.1:0-3648 GCA_964479425.1 uncultured Methanosarcinales archaeon
GCTGATAATTTATTGTTAAAAGAAAAAAGACAAGATTTAGAATGTAGTTTGTGTGATATTTTTGATAAATTAATATACAAAATTAAAAAAAGAATTTAGGCTTCATGTGTTTTTGTCAAAGCTTCTTTCGTTTTTTGCAAATCTTTTTTAAACATGTCGCTGTAATAAAGTGCCATTTCTTTTGCTACTTCGTCTGTTAGTTTTTTATGACAGCCCATTTTTTTAGCTTTGCTTATTATTTTATCGGACATAGTTTTTCTTGTATCCAACATTTTTTCAATTGGTTTAAGTAAATGTTTATATTCTGGAAAAACTTCTTTATTAACAAAATTATAGAAGGCTTTTGCATAATTATATAATCTATCACTTGCCAGTCCTTTGTATGCTGATTCTTTTTGTAATTGTTTTCTAACAAGCGAATGAGGTGGTATAAATAATAAATTATTTTCTACTTTAAATGCATCTTTAAGCTTCAAGTCCATAGGTATTACTATTGTAAAATCTTGTTGAATTTTTCTAAGTGCAAATTTTATCATAGTTGATGTTGCTAGTACTATTGAAAGGAAATTCATATCTCCTCCCCTATATTCTAGAGTTCCTATTTTGTTGATCTTGACAGGATTCCATGAAAAATCTAGTATTGTTTCCTTTCCAAGTTTTGTTGTATCAAATCCTTTTTCTTCTAGCATTTGTTGTCTTTTTTCATACCTTCTGTTTAATGACGATATTAGGTCTGTCACTGTTTGCTTATATGGTGGAAGTCCTCCATACATTTGTAAATTAGAATATTCTCCTCCCATAAAATCAAGTTTTTTTCCGCCTCTTTGTAATAACATCCTATAATCTTTTCCTAGTAATTTATTATTAACATAAGGAGATGATTGTAGAAATGTTGTAAGTATAGGATCTGCTGCTATAAGAAAATTATAACTATCAAGCATCGTTCTTTTTACTCTTGATGTAAATGATTTTTTGAGCATCTTTTTTTTATGATCAAAAACACCTTTAGGTAAAGTATAATGTTGATGATATGCACAGAATAATCCTGCAAGTTTATATTTTTCTCCTACCATTAATTCTTGTACAGAATATCTTTTTTTCTCTCTGAATACTGGGACGTTTTTTCCAAAATAAGTCGCAAAAGGAAAAATATGCCTATCGTTTTTATTAGCGATTGTTACTATTTTTTCCATATTATTAACTAAATCTAATGCAGTCGAACTTAACCTTCTATGTGGTAAGCATACAATTTCTACACAAGATTTCATCCATTCAGGCTTAACAGAAATCCCTTGTTTTTCAGCTTCTTTTAGTACAAAATCACTATTATCCAAAGCTCCATTTTTATCTAGTATAAATGTTTCAGTTTCATATCCACTTAAAGAACGCTTTAAAGGTTGTTTTCCCTTTTTCTTTGGCATATATATTTTTGTTAATCGTTGCCTTATGTCTAATTTCATATTATTAATTTGATTTGTTATGGCTTAATAAAGATTTCGTTTTTTGATACATTTTATACCACTCGTGTATTCACGAGTGGAGTGAAACGTTATAAAATGTGCTCAAGAGCGAGTATGCCATCAGTCTATTGACTGATGGTGGTCACGAGTTATTGACGATTTTCATAGTAAACCGATGTTTAAATAATTTTCTGGATAACTTCTTTTGCATTCTCTCGTGTCTTTGGAAATGCAGCTATTGTAATTTTAATATGAAAGCAATTCCCTCTGTCTGTTACCCAATATTCTCCTTCTAGGAGCTTTTCTTTATCTAATCTAAAGAAAAAGTTGTTTTCTTCATCGAGTCTTGATTCAACTTGTTTTAGTAGTAATTCTTTTTGTTCTTCGCTTAACTTTTTCATTATATATTCTAAGAACGTTTTTACATGTTTTTCTCTCTTTAATATTACTTCAAGAATGTCTATTTTTTTATCTTCAAAGCCTATAGTTGGCGTTTTGTTAATTATTATTTTCTCTTTATCTAAATCTTCAAAAGGAATCAATTCTTTTAGTTTATCAACTATTAAAGTTTCGTCTTCATCTTCTTTTACGAATACACTTATTTTTATTTGGTGTGCTAATTTCATTTTAGTATAAACATTGCGTGAGCCCATGCTAATGGTGTTACTGATTTTTGTATTTTGTTATTAAATACCTGCTCAGGTATAAGATTGCCCGTATCTTTAAGAACTTTATTGTAATATTCTTTGTTATTGGTTACTTTATACATCCACAAGTTAAGTAATGGCCAATATCCACTTCCTTGTTTTGCTTGTTTTCCTTTAATTAGCCATCCATCATAATCATCATTTTTGTATCTATGAATTCCTTTATCTATTGTAATTTCTTTCTCAATTCTTTTAATTACCTTCTGCATCCTTTTATCTTTTATATCTATTATATTACATGGATAAACTAGTCCAAGCAAAGACGCATCTATATTTTTATCTTGTATTTTTCCAATTTTTCTATAGAACTCTTTTTGTTTAAGAATTACTTTTTTCATTTCATTAGATTTTTTTAACCATGTTTTGTTTTTTAATAATTCATATGCACATTTTAAGCCTAAAGAACAAGCTGCAATTGAAAATAAGAAATTTTGTTTTAATTCGGGATATGCTTTTCTTTCTTCCCACAAGTCTTCTGTAATAATTTTGAAATGATCTTTATTCCATATTTTACATAATGCATTTGCTGTTTTTTTTATGAAATTTTGAATGTCTTTAGGTATTTCTTTATTTTGATAATAATCATAGATTGCCCACAATACAAGCCCTGTTGAATCTGGTTGAAACGCATGTCTTTCTTGTTTTCCGTTGATATTATATTTTTTATATAAGAGTCCAGTTTCTTTCCAACCCTCTGCTTTTATGCACCATCTAAAGAATTTTTCTTGAATATTATTAATTCCAATTTTATTTGCAGCAACGCAAACAAATGCAGCATCTCTAGGCCAGACATACCTATAGTCTTTTGTGTTTTTATTAGAATCGTATGATACAATAATTGCTCCATTTGTTTTACAACATTTTTTTAATACTTGTTTTGATATTTTTAATCTATCATCCATATTCTAATTCACTATCCTTCTTTATTTAAAATTTCGCCAAAAATTATCACAATATTTATATAATCTGTATTCAAGTTATCTAGTGGGGTGTAATCTATTAAAAAAGGTCAAGTAACTTTATTCATAATCTTGGGAATTATTCTATTACTTTTAGCAGGTTTGGGAATATTTCTTTTTGGTCTTGAAGACACCACTGATGACTTTGTTAAAATACAGGATGCACAAGGAAATGTTGAAACTGTAACAGGCTTTGTTGAGGCATGCATGAAAATAGGTGTAGAACAAGGTGTGCAATTATTAGGTGTTCAAGGTGGAAAAATTTACTTACCAGAAGTATACTTAGCAACGTATTATTCCGATATTTTTTATTCTTATTATGAAAATAAGAATTTAGTTCCAAGTATTGAGGATATGCAAAATGATTTAAACATATTTTTAGTAGATTCAGTTCAAGATTGTGTTGCAAATTTTACAGCTTTTGAAAACATGGGTATAAAAGTTCAGGCCAAAGATATTATTGCAAAAACTATTATTACTACACATAAGATAGACGTTCAATTAGATTATTCTTTGAATATT
>CAYZMD010000145.1:0-3611 GCA_964479425.1 uncultured Methanosarcinales archaeon
TTTTTAAGTGTATCAACCGCAAAAGTTATAAATTTCATTTGCGGTTCAGTATATAGTCTTGTCAATTATAAATTATGAGTTTTTAATAAAAAAAAGAAAAATAATGATATAGTCAATCGTTTTTATTTTTTAATAATAGAAATAGTTTTCAATTTTTTATCATAAGATTTAAATCCATTCTACAACTATATAATAATAATGGTATCTATAATAGCCCCTTGGAAATTGTCTAAAATGTTAGTTATGATAAAACCTTGGAGTTTGAAGCATGCAGATAATATTTTTTCTAAATTAGATAATCGCGGTACAATGTTAAAGTATGGAAAGATTGAAGAAATAACATTTGATCTTATTTCAAGACATTACGCAGACCATAAAGGTAAAGATTATTTTGATGCTATGATCAATGATTTTATAGGATTATCTGCAATTGTTGCAGTATATGAGGGAAATTTAAATGAATTTGATACATTAAAAAAAATATTAAGAGTAGATTACCCTTGTTACAATTCACAAGGCTCAATTCAGAAGAAAAATGCTCTTCATATTTCTGATTCAGATGAAGAGTCTTTTCGTGAAATAGAAATTTGTAGTCCATACTTAAAAGGTGTGGTAAGAAAATATTTTTTTTCTTAATACATTAATAATATAAAACAATTCATCGCTAATTTCAAACGTAGAAAAAGGATATTTTTAGTTAATTTTTTAAATATTCATAATTACTATGTCTTATGAATCAGTTGGAGATTATTGCGGGACGTGGGACAGTGCGTTTGAAAAACGATATGGAACTTAATAGATTTCATAAATTCCTTAAATTAAATGTTCTACCTTGTATTCAAAATCAAAAAAAAAGTACTGCAAAATTTAAAAAATATTCTTTTGATTTTTCACCTTTAACAAAATATAGGGCTATAATAGAATACAAAGAAGACAATTATGATTATTATATGATTCTTGAAACATTGCCGGATCATGATGTAGTTTCAGCAATAATACATAATCCTATAAGGGAAAAGGTTTTAATGGTTCAAAGGTCTTTATCTGATGATTTATGGCCTGGAAAATGGTATTTTCTAACTGAACATATTGAAGGTGGAAGTCCCTATAGAAAATTGGGCCTACTTGAATCCACTGCTATAAGAGGAGCTCAGGAAGAAGTTTCATTGGCTGTAAGAGTGGATAGACTAGATAATCCATATAATATTTTTTATCAAAATGAAAGATTTAGGGTATGGCCTATTGTCTGTACAGCCTATACGGATGACGTAAAAAAAAATAATGAAATTAAAGAAGTTGAGTGGGTTCCATTTAATAAATTGTCTTCTTTTATTAATGTTAATGATTTAATAGAGAAAGGAGTCTCCTTGGGTGATGATGGGCACACTATTGATCATGTATTATGGGGATCTTTATCGCATCCTGGTGTTCTTTTTTCGCCCTATGCTTTTTCAGGAAGATTAAGACCAAAATTAATAGATTTATCTAATGATAGAAAAAACGGATGTATAGATTTTTATGAGCATAAAATAATATAAAACATTTCATCGCCCATTTCAAAAGTTTCAAAAGAATATTCATATCTATTGCATATTTTTTCAAACCAGTTTCTTTTCTGTAATTTTAGTACTTTTTTCCCTGATAAAGTTTTCATTGGGAATGAAACAACAATCCATTTAGCTTTGATATTTTTTATAATTTCATAAGATATGTTTTTTTGTATGCCTTCTAAAGAGTCAAGAACTTTAAACAAGAAACAAACATCGACATTATAGTTTTTTACTTTATCATAATCATTCAGTAAATCTAATTTAATAGCTACTCCATTAATAGTAGCAGGTAAAACTCCAAAGTATTGTGTTAAAAAATCCATATCTAACTGATTAAAATCAGACGCAATATATTCTACTTTTTTTAAGTTCATAAATGGCAAAGTTAAAGGATTAAGGCCACATCCCAAATCTAATATTGAAGAAGGTTTTTTAGTCATAGAAAATATTTTAGTATATAATTCTGTATTAATATTGATTCTTTCTTTTGTCGAAATATGTGTTTTTAGTAAAGCAACGTGCTTTTCAATATCATTAAACTTCAACCCTTTCAATAATTCCTCTCTTTTTCTTATAGATGCACTTTGAAACATACCATATACGTCATGCGCCTTATCACGTACAAACTTAACTAATTTCTTTATATCAGCATTTTTTTCTAGTTTATCAACTTCATTAATAATTATAGCAACTTTTTTATTTTGTAATAAATATTTTTTAATTTCTTTTAGAATATAATTTGAATCTAAGTATATTAGTTCTTTTTTCTTTTTAATTAAAGGAATTATTTTTTCTAGTTTCTCTAAATCAACTTTTATGTTATATACTTTCATAATTTATCACTTATTATTTTATTTAATTTATTAATGATCAACTCGATTTTATCTTTCTTTCGAATTATATAGTCTTTATCAACAAAAAATCCGTCATAAGCAATTCTATTTCTTAGCTTTCTTAAACTTTCTATTAAGATAATATCATCTTCTTCTAATAAACTTTTGCAATAGTCTATTTGCATAACATGTGCGCCTTCACCATATGCCTTAAATCCATCGAGTAACAATACAACAGCCATTAATTCTCTTACTATCTCATAGTATTCTTTAGTAACATTTGAACTAAATTTTTCAAAATCTATGGTATTAATCATTTCTCTAGTTTTATCTACCATTGCCAATATTGATTTGGCTTTCTCTATATTTGGTGTTATTTTAACTAGTTCCATATTTTCAAATATCCTCTAAGTTTTATTCCATTAATGATGTTATTTCTTAAATTTTTGCTAAGATTATTAAAATTATCATCAAAAAATATGTTTATTTTTCTTTTTAGAATTTTTTCAAACTTTTTCAAATCTATTTTTTTTTCTTTACTTTGTACATATAGGTCTATATCGCTTGTAGCTAAGTCCTCACCTAATGAATATGAACCAAACAAGTATATTACGTCTGGAAGACTTTTATCATATATGTGGTCTAGTAATCCAGATTCATATATTTTTTTTATATTGTTTGTTTTTTTATAGAATTTGAAATTTTCTTCTCGATTTGCAAAATATAAGGGATAATCATTAACTCTATGCTTTTCAATACGAATCAGTTTTTCTTTTACAAATTCATCAAGATATTTTTTTACAGATAATGGTGCTAAATTTATTATTCTACTTATTTCTCTTAGCTGAAAGCCACTAGATGGCATAGGATTATCAAAGAATATCTCTAAAACCTGTTGTCTGTTATTTTTTTTTAACATATGTAATAATATTATTACATATGATATATAAATATTACGGTTTTTTTTGCTGTTTATACTTATAGATAACTTTAATTAACTTCTAAATCTTGTAGTTTTTAGTGATTTATTTATATATTAAAGTCCGCTATATAGGGGTTATCAAGACCCTCTATAATAGCCTATAGAAAACTATTTATACTCTCTCGTTGTATTTTTTTTTATGCGATGTCCATATTGTGATTCAATCAATTCAAAAGTTGTTGATAAAAGAGATGACTTAGATGCGAATAGAAGAAGGCGTGAATGTTTAAAATGTAAAGTAAGATT
>CAYZMD010000146.1:0-3601 GCA_964479425.1 uncultured Methanosarcinales archaeon
TTTGTGTTAAATCATAATTATGTTACGGTGACAAATATATTCTAGTAGTGTCTCTTTGTATCCGGAGGATACAAATGGCATATAGTCAAAAACTAAAAATACGGGTCTTGAAACACGTAAATTTGAATATTACACCAATTGAACAGATAGCTGTAATACGAAAAATACCGAAACAAACAATTTATAGATGGCTTAATAAATATAAGCAATTTGGAAAAACTGGATTAGAAAACAATAAACCAGGCGCTAGAAAAAGTCAAATTAGTGTTACGTTTGAAAAACTAATATTGGCTACATGGCATGAGAGATCTCGTGGTGTCCATAAGATGTGGCTTCATCTTAAGTCTCAAGGTTTTAGTGTATCTGAACGCCAAATTCAAAAAATATATAGGAAGCACAATCTGAAAATGAATAGAAGAAAAAGGCCATCACAAATTAAATTTGTAAAATATGAACGACCAGAGCCGAATATGCTTTGGCATACAGATTGGACAGAATGTCCATATACTGGCAAACAATTAATTGCGTTTATTGATGATCATAGCAGATTTATCGTGCACGCTGAATATTTTGATAATGCAACTAGAGAAAACACTCAGATTGCTTTTCAAAAAGCAATAGATAAATATGGTGCACCTGATAGTATTTTAACAGACAATGGAACTCAGTTTACACCTGCTAGATGTAAAGATGGACCATTTGCACTATGGTGTGCAGAAAGAGGAATTAAACATATTTTGGGTAGACCACATCATCCACAAACCAACGGAAAAATAGAACGTTGGTTTGGAACTTACAAGAGTTGCGAATTTAAATTTGGTCAAGATACGTTACAAACTTTCGTAAAATATTATAATGAAGACAGATTACATCAAGGAATTGGGTACAAAAAACCACTAGAAAGATACAAAAGTAACATTAATGCGGTTTAGTTCAAATAGGAATAAATTTAAATAAAACTTTAAGCTATATATACATATCATTTGTGTTATTTTGACTACACCAATAACAACACAAACAGAGTAAGCTGTCAAGATTTTCTATTATTCTTGACATTATACTTAAGAGATAGAAATATTTATAACAAAAAGTGGGCTTGAGCGAACTTCAAACTTGCTTGAAGTCTTACAAATCAGGATGATTTGAAAGAGTGAAACTCACTTAAGTGTCAACTGATTATTCAATTGATACGAAATATTTATAAAAACTATAATAAAACAAAATCAAAGGTGAATATTAATGAAGATTACATTTCCAGATGAATCAGTTAAAGAGTTCAAAGAAGCGAGCGGATTAGACATTGCTAATTCCATAAGCGAAGGTCTAGGTAGAGCAGCTGTTGCTATAGAAGTTGATGGCAAAATACAAGATTTAAACTTACCAATAGAAAAAGATTCTAAAGTTAGAATAATCACATTCAAAGATGAAGAAGGAGTAGATATATTCAGACATTCATCAGCTCATATTATGGCTGCAGCCATAAAAAAACTATATCCAAATACTAAATTCTGGGTTGGCCCTAGTGTTGATGAAGGATTTTATTATGATATTGAAACTGAAAAAATTTCAACAGAAGACTTTGAAAAAATAGAAACAGAAATGAAAAAAATCGTTAAAGAGAAATTAAATTTTGAAAGAGAAGAAATAACAAAAGAAAAAGCAGAAGAAATGTTCAAAGATGATGAATATAAATTAGAATTAATCAAAGATCTTCCAAAAGAAGAAAAAATATCCATTTACAAATTAGGCGATTTTGTTGATTTATGTAAAGGACCTCATGTAATAAACTCTGGAAAAATTAAAGCAATCAAACTAACTAAATTAGCAGGCGCATATTGGAAAAGCGATAGCGATAATAAAATGCTTACAAGAATTTATGGCATCTCATTTCCTGATAAAAAAGAACTAAAACAGCATTTACATATACTAGAAGAAGCAAAGAAAAGAGATCATAAACTATTAGGAAGAGAATTAGAATTGTTTTCATTTCACGAGGAAGCTCCAGGGTTTCCATTTTTTCATGCTAAAGGAACTTTTATCTATAATACTTTAGTCGAATTCATGAGAGCTGAAATGTTAAAAAGAGATTATGAGGAGAACAGAACTCCGATTATTCTTAATAAGAGTCTTTGGTTACAGTCAGGACATTGGGATCACTATAAAGAGAACATGTATTTTACTGAAATTGATAAAAAAGAATATGCAGTAAAACCAATGAATTGTCCTGGAAATCTGTTAGTTTACAAATCTAATTTACATAGCTATAAAGAATTACCAATAAGAGCGGGAGAATTTGGTCTTGTTCATAGACACGAAATGTCAGGAGTTCTTAACGGACTATTCAGAGTAAGAAATTTTACTCAAGACGATGCACATATCTTTTGCACTGAAGAACAATTACAAGATGAAATTATTAAGCTAATTGAATTTATTGATTTGATTTACAAAACATTTGGTTTTGAATATCACGTTGAACTATCTACAAAACCTAAAAAGGCTATTGGTAGTCAAGAAGTTTGGGATAAAGCTGAAGCATCATTAGAAGCAGCACTTAAGAGAAAGAAAATGGACTTCAAGTTAAATCCAGGCGATGGCGCTTTCTATGGTCCTAAAATTGATTATCATCTTAAAGATTCTATTGGTAGAACTTGGCAGTGTGGAACTATTCAAGTAGATTTTTCTATGCCAGAAAAGTTTGATTTAGAGTATGATGGTCAAGATGGAAAAAAACATAGACCAGTCATGGTTCACAGAGCTATCTATGGAAGTATTGAAAGATTCTTAGGAATGTTAATTGAACATTACGCTGGAAAATTCCCTATGTGGTTATCTCCATTACAAGTAAAAATATTAACAGTTGCTGACAGATTCAATGATTACGCAAAAGAAGTTGCTAAAAAATTCAAAGATGCAGGAATAAGAGTTGAAGTTGATGACAGAAGCGAAACAATCGGCAAAAAAGTAAGAGATGCTCAAATAAAAAAGATCAATTACATTTTGGTTGTTGGTGAGAAAGAAATCAACGAAAAAACAGTAACAGTAAGAACTAGAGAGAATGAAGTTATTGGTGCTAAAAACGTTGATGAATTTTTAGAAAAAATGCTAAAAGAAGTTAAAGATAAAGTTTAGATTAAATTCTAATCTTTTTTATTATTTTATTTGTATAATTTATAAAAAAAATATGATCTACTCCCACGACCTAAAGGTCGGAAAATTAAACCCAATACTCACTACGTTCGCATTAAAATAAGCAGATGAATACGCAAAACAAATTAAATAAGATAATGATATTTTTTTAATTGTAATACTGTATAACAAAATAAAAGAATGTTTTAAACATATTAAACACCGATTTTCACAAGCTCTAAACTACCATAATTAAAACTCTATAAAAATTAGTATTTAAAACCTTACTCACTAAATAATGAGATCTTGCCACTTTCTTCCAAGATAAGAACCTTGACATCTGAATGCTCTAATAACTCAGAGAAATGCCTAGCATCATCAATTGTGCCTTCAACCTTGCCATAATGCATAGGTATTACAAGTTTTGGCATCAATGTCTCCACAGCATGAGATGCCTGCATTGCATTCATTGTAT
>CAYZMD010000147.1:0-3594 GCA_964479425.1 uncultured Methanosarcinales archaeon
AGTTTTGAAAGTAGCAAATATGATAGAAGATTTACTATACATGGAGAATCTTCTTTCAATAAACAAAAGGGATTAATTACTTTTAATAAAGGACAAAGTCCTAATGGAATATTCTCAGATGATACGTTTGGAATTGTGGGAGAACAATCAGATTCGAAAAAAGAATATTATGTATTATTAGAAGATACACCAAATCTATTAAGAAAAAAAAATGGAATTATGTTAACAAAAAAAACTGTTGTTGATGTGGGAGCATTTAATCCTAAAGAATTCAAAAAGCAATTATTTAAATCTCTTGATTTAAGTAAAGAGACTAAAGCTGATATTGAATTGATGATGGACACAAAAAAAGGAAATTCTAAACCAAGCATTGGTAAAATGATATTTGAAATTAGTAATAAATTAGCTATTGATGAAAAATCATCTCCAGCCCTAGATGCGGGAGAGACAACTGCTTTTATTAAAACTATATTGGAATCAACAACAAAAAATATAAAATCAACAAAAAAATCTTCCGAAGTAGGTTTGTTATCAAAAATATTAAAAGAAGATGACGTAACAATAAGAGGCATCAAAAAATTAGTACCTGCCAAAAATTTTAAAAATTTAATTAATGATAACTTAAAAGAAACAGAAACCATTGATTTAGTTACTTTTGGAGATAGCACAGTAAGAATTTATGATGAATTAGATTCAAAGCTTGAAAAAGTACAAAGTTTGTTAGATTTACAAATTGATCCTAAAATATATTATAATACTAAAGACGAAGTTACAATACAAAGAATATTCTATACACAAGGAGAAGATGGAACTACATCTAAAAAATTGATTGTTGGAGAAGATAGAAAAAAAGGAAAAATAAGAATTAGGACAGAACAAAATCTTTATGAAAATCCAAAAATCAAAGAATTAGGAATGCCTTTAGATGAAGGGATTGAAACTATAATAAAAAACATTTATGGGGAAGAAACTCTAGCTTTCGCAAATAAAAAAGCAGGGGATAAATTAAAAGATGCAATCCGAGAAGGTTATGCGTGGTATTTTAATGGAGATAAACTAACAAATGCTGATACATCAACATCGCTAGAAATAAAATCATTTAAAGAAGTTCTAAAAAATAATAATTTAGTAATAAAACCAGAAATTGTAACTAGTGATACAAAAGCAGAAGACTCTAAAAAAACTATACCACCTCAACAAGAAGGCCAAATATTAAATAATCAAAAAAAAGACATAAGTAAACCTCCAGAAGGAATACCTGCCTATATCCCTAATTCTAAAGCTGCACAAGAAGAGAGTAAACCACTAGACTCCGCAGACTTATTATTAAAATTTAGAGCAAGAGTTTATGTCAGAGAAGGATTAAAAGATATAGCAGCAGGGAAAATAACTGAAAAACAATTCGAAAAAAAAATAAAAGATTTAGAAAAATATTCAGGAGTTGAAATTGATAGAAAAACTGGGAATATTAATTTTAATGAAAAACCGAAAGAATCTACCTATCAAAAAATAAAAACCATTATTGAAGAAAAAAACAAAAAATTACCAGAAAATGAACAAATATCAACATGGAAATTATCAACTAGCATATCTAAGGATTTATTTGAAGGTAGCGAAGATAGCAGAGAAGAGACAAAAGAAGCCAATAAGGTTATTAATGAATTAAAAGGAATAAGTTTAAGCTCATCTTATAAAGATGTAAATCGAATTTCAAAAGATGTTCAGGAAAAAGTTGCACCTTTTAGATCTTTAGGAATAGATACAGGAAGTATTCTCGCACTAGGTACTGGCACAGAAACTACTGATGCTGAAATTAGAGCAACTAATGTATTACTTGCTCTGAGTAAAAACCAACCCGAAACTAGCGGCGAGGAACCAGTACAAATTCCTATGCTTGAAAAAGTCGTAAACGGAATTGTTGACAAATTAAAACTTGGCAGACCATTAAAAGAAGGAGAAATAAAAATTGTTGATTTCATTGTTGACCTTCCTGATGACAAAATAGATAAAAAATATAGGGCACAAGTTCAAAGTTTAAAAAAAATAGATACTGCAGCATTGGCAATTAAAAATCCAATGGGTTTACTGAATATTCAAAAAACAATAGACAAACAAAAATTAACTCAAAAACAACTAGAACCATTAAAATTAGGAGAAGTACTTGCTCTTGGTATTCTTATTAATGAGAATGGACTAGAAAAGAATAGAATAACAAAAGTTGCAGGCCCCGCATTAATAGGAGCACATATTGGCGCGGATAAAAAAGCAAACAACGGAAGAATAACAATATGGAAATTTAAAGACAATGTAGGAGCAGTTGCAGAAATTATTCAAGCTGATGGATTAACAGCAAAACTAGAACCTGTAACAGATATAAAAAAATATGGAGATGTCGATATAATATTAATAGATACAAGAATAAGTAATGAGCTTGAAGGATTAGAAAAAAAGTTATTTGATATAAAAAATGAAAATATAAGAACTATGGTTCTAACTAAATTTATTAAAGAAGCATCAGAAGCGCCATGGACTCCTCCAACTGGAAAAGAATCAGATTTTGCAAAATATATTACAACACCTGATAGGATGGTTCAAGGAGCTAAATGGTTTTTTGGAGCAAAAAATGAAAAAACAGCTACAGATGCATTAAATAAATTAGCTGAAATTTATGCAAACAATAATTATGACGCAGACAAGAGTATACAGTATATTTATGATGAAAAAACAGAAAGAAAACTTGTTTTTCCAGGAATAAAACAATGGTATAAAGATAATGGAAAAAATATTAAAAATTACTACGAATCACAAAAAAAAGCAAAAACTTAAGGTTTATTATTTGACACAGTAGTTTCTCTTAAAATCATATGAACATATTTAATAAGGTCTTTTTTATTTTTATCCTCACCATCTATGGAAGTACCATTAAACAAACTTCCCAAAACTAATAATTTCATATAACTTTTTCTTTCATTTGATGTTAAAGTTGGTGCTTCTCCATATCTATCTCCTAATAAATTTTTAAGAATTGTTTCATATGAGCTTATTTCGGTATGCCTTCTTGCATCTCTTAAATATACTTGTGATATTGTGGTTTTACCATCAAAAAAACATCGTATGCTATCGTTATAACTTAATTCAGCCCTATACAGACTATCATCAGAAACATCTTTAACTTTATCTTGATAGGAAATAACATAATCACTAATATTTTTAGAATCGTTCCTAATCATACTTTTTAATTCTGTTTGATGAGATTTTCTCTGATTATCTAGTTTTGATTCTAGTCCTTTTCCTTTGACAACATTAGTACTCACTAGAATTGCTGTAGTGATAATTGTAGCATAAAATAAATTCTTCCAAAAATTAGTTTCTATAGGAACAGAGATTGCTCTAGGATTTTTATACTTTTCATCTATATTTATTCTACTCATACTTATCCCCCACAGATTAACTACTAATTTGTAGTTAAGTAACCTTATAAAACTTTATATTCTAGAGTACATGTTAAAGAAATATATCTCATTCTTAATAATAATCCATATTTCTGATTACTACATTTAGAAGGTCTCTAATCATGTTTCTATTGTGACCTTT
>CAYZMD010000148.1:0-3536 GCA_964479425.1 uncultured Methanosarcinales archaeon
GGAGTGCCCGGAGGGCTCATAACCCTCAGGTCGGTGGTTCAAATCCACTCCCCGCTACTTTTTTCTTAAAAAGTAGCTTTATTGGATTTAATATTATATATTTACCTGCCCTACCCCTATTGAAAAAACGTAACTTAGGATTTCTTATTGATTTATTAAATGAAGAATAATCATGTTCATCTATAGATAACTTCCAATTATCATACATCAATATCATAACTATTTTAACACTAAAACCTAATTGTAATAAGTGTAAATATCTATTATGTGCAGTTCTTGATATATCTACAGGTTTATTTCTTGTATGCTTCTTTGTTTTTACCTCATACACCTCAATAGATTGAACATTTTTTGTTGTATAATGATCTAAATTAAATCTAATAATATCTATTGTTTTGTAATACTTTGAAAGAAACTCTGTTTTTTCCATATCTTTTAATTTTAAATTATAAAAACTAACTAACTTTTCAAAAGAGGCAAACCTACTTGCACGAAAAATAAAATAATTATTTGTCTTTTTTCTCAAATATCTTTCTGACAAATCCTCAAAAGCAAATCCTCTATAATTAATATCCTTTATTAAATCTATTATCATATAAAAAACAGAGAAAAATTGATTTATAAATTTTCCCATCTATTTCATCAATATACAGAATATATCAAAACAAAACTATAAAGTATAGAAACCTTTAAAAACAACATATTCATCCTAGAATTTAAGCCGAGGTCGCATAGTCTGGCCATTGCGGTAGATTGCTATTGACTGAATTGTCATTTAGAAACTTACAATGGTCTACAAAGATTTACTGTCCTTCGGGGCACGAGGGTTCAAGTTGAGACTAAGCGATTATGTTTAACTCATGAGAGTCCCTCCCTCGGCGTTTTTTCTTATTTATAAAAAGAATTGACGCCTATCCCATAATTTACAAATTAAAAACAATTTTTGTAAGTTAAAAAGGGTATATAAATTGCCTATTCTTATTATAAAAAAGATGAAAATAGACGATATTTACCCAAAAGGTAGACAAAGACATTATAAAAAACACTTAATGGAGTTAGAAGAGAATAAAGAATATAGTAAACAAAACAAAGAAGATTTCAAAGATTTCTGTATTGCTTTACTAAGTACAGGAGAAACTAAACAATATAGAGCAGGAAAGGTTTTACATCAATTGAAACGAATTTCTCTAATAATTAAAAATGATTTAAGAACTGCAAATTTAAAAAATATACAAGAACTTCTTGTTGAAATAAATAATTTAAACCTATCTGATGCAACAAGAGCAGATTACAGAAGGTCATTAAAACAATTTTTTTATTGGTTTGAAGATGAAGATTTAAGATTATTAAATGAAAATATTAACATTAGAAAAGAAGCTATGAAAATATACAAATATTTGTCAAAGCATGTAAGTACAAAATATAAGAAAACCAAAATTCAAGCAAGTGATGTAATTTCTAATGAAGATGTTAAAATTGTTACAGATAAAGGATGTAAAACAATACAAGACAAAGCCATAATTCAATTACTTCATGAAACAGGAATGAGAACCTCAGAAATAACACTTACAAAAATCAAGAATTTTAATGTAGATGAAAGAGGCATAGGCACAATAACGACAGGAGCAAGTAAAACAGATATAAGAACAATTGACATTATAAAATCAGTACCTTTTATTCAAGACCATATTAAACAACATATCAATAAAAATGAACCTGAAGCAAGATTGTTTTATTATATTGATGAAATATCTAATAAAATCAAACCCATGACTCAAGCAAGATTCTATAGAACGATTAAAAAAATATTTAAACTGTCGGAAATCAAGAAAAAACATAATCCTCATTGGTGGAGACATTCAAGAAGCAGTTTAGATGAAATAAGCGGTTTACCAATAATGGTTCGTAAACGAAGAATGGGATGGACAAATGAATCAAAAATGATAAGCAATTATACTCATCTTGGTAGAAAAGAGGAAAAAGAAGCATGGCTAAGGAATAATGGGATAGAAATAGATGAAAAAAAGAAAGAAGAGTACATTCATTGTATATGTAGAAGAATCATTAATTCTACCCTGTCATATTGTCCACATTGCGGTAGACCGACATCACTTGAGGTTGTTGATTCTGAAAAAATAAAAGCAAAGGAATTACAAATACAGGCAAATGAGCTATTGACACTAATACCATCAAATGGCAAACTCAAAAGAGAACATGTAAATGTAATAAAGTACGTAATGGAAATGATGAACAATCCTGAACTCATGAAAAAATTTGAAAAATACAAAAAAATACACTCATAAAGCAGTTGAATTTATAAGAGAAATCGATACAGATTGTTTAATAGTTGTCCACAATGTTGCTAAATTAAAAAAATATATCACTCAATTATATATATAACGAAAAAATGTTTAATTATATCTATCATTCCTCATCTACCAATACTTCATTTGACAATCATTAAATTCAGGTAAGAAATATTCTACGAATAAACCTAAACTAAGATTATTATAAAACTCGAGTTTATCTGGGTCTCTTGTTATAGTTATGTTAATTACTTCTGCCCATAATCCCATATTAAAGTAACAAGTCATTCCTGTAACTTCAGATCCCATTATTAGTTTTGGCTCTTTTAAATTATAAATATATTCACATGCTAAATAATCTTGAGCAATTTCAGGAAATTCATGGTATGTTTGCCCAACGATTGTCATGCTATCAATTGCATCCTTAGCTCCTTCAAATTTATTATAATCACCTGGTGTACATTCCATAAAATCCTGTTTTGTCATTTTATTATTACTACAACCAGTTATTAATAATAAAAACAATAATATCAAACAAACAACAATTTTTTCTTTCATAATTACCAACTCTTAATAGTTATAACGATTACTCGTATATTACTCGTGTAAGTATATAATTATTTATAAATATTACTATTGCATGACGTTTTATGATGATATTAGTTTTATAATAAGGGCAGTTAACAGAAAAGCAGTTTTTAAAGCATTAATTATTCCTAAAACCCCCACTCAACTATCTAAAGATCTTCAAATAAATATAGGATTTGTAAGCAATATAATTATTGAGATTAAAGACAGAAAGCTAATCAAATGTCTAACACCAAATGAAAAGAGATATAGACTATATCAAAGAACTGAATATGGTAATAAAGTTTTAAAAGCTATGAATGAGCTAGAAACTTAGTAATTCTGCTAGCCAAAAAATTTTATGGGATTATATATTTAGAGAAGTTACGTTGTCTGAATTTTAAAAAACCTAGCTAAAATAGGTAAGCATTATTCCTTTTCTATAATTAACTTAAAATCCTTGACCGACGCTTTTAATTCTTCCCACCTTTCCATTCTAATTTAGCAATAATGTCATAAATTTAATTAAAACAGCAGATATTTGAAATTAATGAAATATCGAGATATAAATCAATTCTCTTACCTTACTTATAATTTCTACAATTTAGAGCAACCACTTCAAAAAAGATAGCATAGACAACATATTTTATTGACCATAAAGCC
>CAYZMD010000149.1:0-3478 GCA_964479425.1 uncultured Methanosarcinales archaeon
TGAATGATAGCGTGAACGATTCTATGTTAAATGAAAGTGTTGTTTTTAATGAAACGATTATTAATGGTAGTGTTTTGAATGAAACAATAATTGTTGTTGAAAATAATTCTTTGGAAGTAATTGAAATTACAAATGAATCAGAATTTATTGAAACGAATCAATTAGATTCTGTAGTTGTTGAAGATAATATCTCTCAAGAAACTTCAGATTTAAATTTTGAATCAGAGCAAAGTAAAAAAATAGAATTTGTTGAAGATGATTCTGGTATCATTTCTAGTGAAGAACCTGAAATGACTATTAGTGAAACACTTACTACGTGTGGAAATGACATCTATAAACATACTAATTCTTATGATCTAGAAAAATCTATTGATGCAGGTAGTACTTGGACCACACTACAAGCAAGTGTTGGAGCGGGCTTTGCTGGAATTGAATGTGCAGGTGGAGATGGATATTGGGAGTATAGTGGCAGTATTTGGAAATCAGTTTTGGGTACCACAACCAAAACATCACTAATGACAGGAACATTGACAAATTTTAATTCTTGTTATGGTAATGCATATTGGACACATAGTTTTTATCCATTTAATAATCCAGCGTATAATCTAATGCAGAGAATGGTTAAATCTATATCCGGAACAACAACTGTTTATGCATCAGGTGAGACAAATACAATGCCTTATAATTATCAGTGTTGTGGAGGTATATATTATTGGTTGACAAGTTCGAATAGCATGCAAAAATCTACTAGAGATCAAACTGGTTTTGGTTATTTGAATAGGCCACTTAATCCTACTTCCTTCAAATGTTGTGGCGATCAACTTTATTGGTATCAAGGAGATGCAGTTTATAAAACTCTTGAAGATTATGGTATTGCTATTTCTTCAAAAAGTCCAGTGTCTACTACTCTTTATTGTTGTGAAGGAGGATCATATGATAAAAATGGATTTGTTAATGGTGGAGTTGGGAACCCTACTAAGCGGATTGCAGCTCCTACTGGGAATTGGGGGGATATTGCTTCACAACCTGCAGAATGTACAAATACTGCTGTAACTCCTGCAGCTTATGATAATTGCATAGATAATGATGGAGACGGATATGGGACTACCAAAGGATATGATCAATCTTCTGGTTGTACTTATGATGGATTAGATCCGGATGATAATAATGGTGGTATTTATCCAGGTTATGGCTCTTTATGTGATGATGATTCAGATTGTACTTTGGGTACTTGTAAAACAGATTTAGATGGTAGTGGTAAGATATGTGCTAGTAGTACTACTTGCAATTTTGGTAATGTAGAATGGGTTGGTACCGGTTGTTATAATAACGATGAATATTTTTGTTCTTCAGGCTCTTGGATATTTAATGAGGAGTGTAATAAGTCTTGCGAATATTATCCGGGTGTTAATTCTTGTTCTCCTTATGCATGTGTATCTTGTGAATCATCTTGTAACGCTGACAGTAATTGTGATAGTAATGGTTGGTGTAGCGCCTCTAATTGTATAGGGGCAATACCTCCAACAATTAACACTGGAGTATTTGATGGAGCAGATACATTTGATGTTGGTTCTTATACAAGATATAATGATATCTCAGGTTTTATTTTGGAGAATACTACGTTTGGAAAGATTGAATGGTTGAATAATGTTATGCTAGATAATCAGAATTTTGATAATAATATAAGTATTTTTAATAATAGTATTTTTGTGAATTCTACTGGATTAGATATTTCGTTAAATACTTCTGCAAATATAACTATGTATGATGTTACGTATGATTCTTTACGAGATTATAATATTCTAAAAGATGGGCATATTTGTAACTATCCTGAATGTGAAAAAATAACTTACAATCCCGTTAAATTTAATGTTACTGGATTTAGTAATTATTCAACTAATTTTTCAAATTATATAGCTTCTTTATTGGATTATACTTTTTGGACTTATCGTAGAGCGATTGAAATTCAAAATGATGGTGATGAATTAACAGATTATCAAGTTAAGATTGAAGTAAATACTTCAGTTCTAATTGCTGCTGGAAAGATGCAATCTGATTGTTCGGATATAAGATTTTCAAATTCAAGTAATACTAATTTAAATTATTGGATTGAAGGTGGTTGTAATGCCTTGAATACTACAATTTGGGTTAAAGTTCCAATAGTTGCTGCAACAAGCGATACAACAATATATTTGTATTATGGAAATTCCACTGTTGCATCTGAATCTAATGGTGAAAATACTTTTTTATTTTTTGAGAATTTTGGAGATGATAGTTCTTTAGATACTAATAAATGGGATGAAATAAAGAATACTGCCCCTAATATAGATTGGTCTTCAAATGATTATGTACATATATATTATAATCAAGGTTATGACCGAGGTTGGAAAATTCGAACTAAAAATGTTGCATCAACTAGTTATATATCTGAATTTAAAACAGAGATTGTTTCTTTTGCAAATGCTGCATCTTTATGGGTGGAAAATTCAGATGAATCAGATGTGTTTTTACAACGTCCACTCTATTGGGGTTATTATTTAGGTAATATGAGGGATGGAAACCTTATAGTGGGAGTTAGATGGTTTAAATTTATTCAAAACTCAACTGGATGGGATACTGATACAAAAACTTCACTATCTTCTTCTTGGTCTGATTGGAATACTGGGGTTTGGTCTGGAAGTCAAGATTTACTTAAGACTTCTTTATATCATAATGGTGGAACAACTGGGTGGAGAGCAAGTCTTGATGAAAAATGGTATCATTATTTTCACAGGAAGTATGCAGCTAAAGAACCTATTTCTTCTTTAGGTAGTGAATCTCAAACTTTTATTTCTTGCGATTCCTGCGATGATTGTAGTGCGAAGATTGCAGCTAATCCAGGAGGAACTATTAAACTAACAACTGATATCACTGATTCCTCTCAATCTAAGTGTATTAATTTTACAAGTGATAATACTATATTTGATTGCAATGGAAACACTATTGATGGTGATGGACTTACAAATTACGGATTGTATATGACTAGTTCATCAGCACATAATACAAATAATATTATTAGAAATTGTACGTTTAGCGATTGGAGATACGGAATTTATAATCGCAAGACTCATGGTAATACCTATGAATATTTGACTATAAATAATTCAATTTCTGGAGGAATTTATTTATATCAAGCCAGTAATACCACTATTAGTTTTAGTGAATTTAATAATAATAGCTATGGAATTAGATTACTTGATGAAGATAGCTCTTCAGTATATAATAATACATTCTCCAATAGTACTTATTGGGATTTATATCTTTGGCGGAATGAAGGTTTTGGTTGTAATCATATTATTCAAAACAATACGGGTTCTAGTGGTTATCCTATCGAATACATTAATAATGCAACTGTTATTGAGAATAAAGTTCTTTCAGAATTAATATTGTGTGATGCAAATTATACTAATATTACAAATGTCAATATACTTGGAGATGG
>CAYZMD010000150.1:0-3466 GCA_964479425.1 uncultured Methanosarcinales archaeon
TATTAGCCTCTTCCAAAAAAGCAACATTCTTTAATCTATCATATTCTTTTGAAGAAAATGCATCATATGCATCATTAGCCATAGAAATAAGTAATAAGAAAGTTCTTCTCAAAATATGATTAAATCCCTCTAATCCTCCAGAGATATTCTTAATCACACATTTATTTTTTGTTTGATCAATTATTTCATACCCCAATGTTTCCTTCCCAATAGATGCTTGTACAACGTCCATCATTTTTGAATCATCAAAAGTAACTACTAATTTATCAACACCTTTCTTATACATAGCATGAATTAACCTTGGCACCATTACAGATAAATTACTAACATCAAGATTAGCAACATCTTCAATTACTTCATCATCAACTTTAGCACTTAATATTAATTCATCATTATCTTCATTTAACCTAACCAAACTACCCTTCTCTAAATTATTCTTAGCTAACCAAGGCTTTGGTAAGCTTATTACAAACGATGATTTTCCAAAACGAATTAACTTTCTAAATTCCATTATATTGCACCCCGCAACAAATACACACGAATCAAAGCATATGACCACGTAAATATATATATAGTATATAGATAAAGTATATATATATTTAAAAGTTCCGGATTTTTTAGAAAAATGATTAAAAAAAAGAGACTAAAAATAGAAGAACATTTAATTTCAGAAGATGTATATAGTGAAGATTGTGGAGATAATATGCTTGATAACGACGAGCTAAATCCACAAGAAGCAGCATTCATGCAAGGCTATAATGAACCTGAAAATTAAAAAAGACATATGTTAATATGATAGTATATATACCATATGGCTAATACATATATAGTTATCTTATATCACTTTTTTGTGGGGTGTACATTATGAGAAAAGAAAGATTTGTTATTTTAGAAGAAAAACCTGAAGAAAGCATTTACTCAGAAGATATCAGAGAAGACTTAGTTGAATCTGGAGAAATAACTCCGGAAGAGGCAGGATTTATGCAAGGATATGATGAAGCAGGTTAAGTCGTTACAATAATTAGCCCAATTTAACCAAAAAATCATCTTTATTTATGTTATCATATTAATAAAAAATAATTTTAAAAATCTTTTTGTAGAAACCTTTATAAAGAGCAGTTAGTTCTCATTATACACACATGACCGACGAGAAAAATGCATATAGTGCAGACAATATTTCTGTTTTAGAAGGACTTGAAGCTGTTAGAAAAAGACCAGCCATGTATATTGGTTCAGTTAACGTAAGAGGACTACATCATTTAGTATATGAGGTTGTAGATAATAGTATAGATGAAGCGCTAGCAGGTCATTGCAATAAAATAATGGTCGTCATAACAGAAGATGGCAAAATTATAGTAACAGATAACGGACGGGGAATTCCTGTAGAGATGCATAGTAAATATAAAATGCCAGCAGTTCAAGTTGCTTTAACAAAACTACATGCAGGCGGAAAATTTGATTCTTCTACATATAAAGTAAGTGGAGGACTTCATGGTGTTGGTGTTTCTGTTGTAAATGCATTGTCAGCTGAACTAGAAATTGAGATAAAAAGAGATGGTAAAATATGGCATCAAAAATATGAGAAAGGTGACCCTGTTTCAGAATTGATTGCTTTAAATGATACTGACGAAACAGGAACAAAAGTAACTTTTTTTCCTGACGCAAGCATATTTGAAACTATTGAATTTAAATTTGACATACTATCTTCAAGATTAAGGGAATTAGCATTTTTAAATAAAGGAATTGAAATTATAATTATAGATAAAAGAGATAATAAAGAACACGTATTTAAATATGAAGGAGGAATAAAATCCTTTGTTAAATTTTTAAATAAAACTAAAAAAGTAATTCATGATCCTGTATATTTTGAAAAAACAAAAAATGATATTCAATTAGAAATTGCTATGCAATATAATGAATCTTATCAGGAGAATATATTTAGTTTTGTAAATAATATTAACACACATGAAGGTGGAACTCATCTAATGGGATTTAAAACTGCCTTAACTAGAGCAATTAATTCTTATGCTGAAAAGAACAAACTTCTTGTTAAAGGAATTAAAATTTCAGGCGATGATGCAAGAGAAGGTTTAACTGCAATTGTATCAATAAAAATTCCTGAACCGCAATTTGAAGGACAAACTAAAACAAAACTTGGCAATTATGAAATGAAAGGCATTGTTGATTCAATGGTTTCAGAAAAACTTACAAATTATTTAGAAGAAAATCCAGCAATTGCAAAAAAAATAATATTCAAAGTAATCACAAGTGCTAAAGCACGAGAAGCAGCAAGAAAAGCAAGAGAATTAACAAGAAGAAAAGGTGTTTTAGAATTTTCAGGACTACCTGGAAAATTAGCTGATTGTTCAAGTAAAGATCCAGCTCTTTCAGAAATATTTTTAGTAGAGGGAGATTCCGCTGGTGGAAGTGCTAAACAAGGTAGAAATAGAAAATACCAAGCAATCTTACCATTAAGAGGAAAAATACTTAATGTTGAAAAATCAAGACTTAACAAAATACTAGCTAATGAAGAAATTGGCACAATGATTACAGCATTTGGGACAAATATTAGTGATGAGTTTAGTTTAGAAAAAATAAGATATCATAAAATAATAATTATGACTGATGCAGATGTCGACGGTCAACACATTGCATGTCTATTATTAACATTCTTCTATAGATATATGAAACCTTTAATTGAAGCAGGTTATTTATATTTAGCACAACCTCCTTTATATTTAGTTAAAAAAGGAAAAAATAAACAATATGCATATAGCGAAGAACAAAAAAATGAAATTATAGCAGAGTTTGGAGAGCAAGGCGTTACTATTCAAAGATATAAAGGATTAGGTGAAATGAACCCTGACCAGTTATGGAATACAACTATGAATGTTGAAACTAGAAAATTAAAACAAGTAACAATTGAAGACGCAGTTGTTGCAGATGAAGTATTCACAATTTTAATGGGCGACCAAGTTGAGCCTAGAAGAAACTTTATTCTTCAAAATTCAAAATTAGTAAAAGAATTGGATATTTAATCCAATATATCAGTAATATCTCTTAATCCAGAAACAAACTTTTCTCTAATTTCTAACAAACGGCTTTCTGTATAACAAAAGACTATTCTAGCATCTTCAAAAGAATGTAACGGTGCATTATGTCCTCCAAGACCATACATATATCGAATAACATTTTGTTCACCACCATCTAATCCAGATATATTCTCAAGATACTTATCAGGTAATATTTCTTTTATATTAACCGTATCAATAACTTTACCATCAATAACATTCCCAACAACATAATGTTCTTCTCCACTCATTATCACTACCTCCTTAGACCAAATTACAATTTTTTAATTTGACCGGAAATATAGAATATCATAACTCCTTTAAAACATTTGCGATTTAGCTGCTGTGTCGGATAATTAATTTCTACAAATTCATATTTCTTATTTTTGCATAGC
>CAYZMD010000151.1:0-3454 GCA_964479425.1 uncultured Methanosarcinales archaeon
TCTTCTTATTATTGTTGTTGGATTAATGTAACATATCTTCATTTGAAAAACTCACTAAATAGTAGCCTTACAAAATACCATCCAACTTTAAAAGTTCCTGCAGTACTTTGACCACCTATTCTTTCTTTTTCAATTGTAGGTATTTCAGCAATTTTCATTCTTTTTTTCATTGCTCTGATACTTGTTTGAAATTCAATACCAAATCCATAAGCATCTGGCATAATTTTTGACCAAGCTTTTTTTGTAACTCCTCTAAATCCATTGATTGAGTCTGTTAATTTTCCTTTGAATAAAATATTTGCAAAAAAAGTAAACATTTTATTTCCAAATTTTCTCACTTTGATTAGCTGATTATCTTCATCACAAATTGAACCTTTTGTAAATCTGCTAGCAATTGCCATATCGTATCCTTTATCTAATAAGTTGAATAATTTAGGAATATCTTTTGGATTTTCGTTTCCATCAGGACTAAAAAAAACTAAATTTTCATGTTTTGCTTCTTTTATCGCAATCCTGAATGCCTCTCCTCTACCTTTACTTTTTTGATCTAATATTCTAATTTTATGTTTTTTGAAGAATTCTCTTGTGCCGTCTGTACTTCCTCCATCAACAGCAAAAACTTCATCAATATTTTTGATAGGAATTAATGGAAATATTACTTTTAATCCTTCTATTTCATTTAATGTTAATATAACTAAAGTACCTTTAATTTTTTTCATTTGTCATCCACCTATATGTTTTTTTGAGTCCCTCTTTTAATTTTGTTTTTGCTTCCCAACCAAGTATTTTTGATTTTGAACTATCCATAAGTTTTTTCATCATACCATCTGGTTTTTCAGTATTAAAATTTAATTTTCCTTGATATCCTGTTATTTCTTTGATTAATTCTGCCAATTCTTTAATTGAGATATCTTCATTGGTTCCAATATTGACAAAAGGCATTAACTCTTCTGCATTATGATTTTTCATGAAATACATTATAGCGTCAATAGTATCTTCTACATATAAGAATTCTCTTCTTGCTTTGCCAGTTCCCCAAATTTCAACTTCTGTCTCATTATCTAATTTAGCTTTATGCATTTTTGAAATTAATGCGCTAATCACATGTGATTTTTCAGAATCAAAATGATCATGAATTCCATACATATTAGGCGGCATTAATGAAATAAAATTAGTGTTGTATTGTTTATTATAAAATTCGCACAATTTGAGAGCTGCAATTTTTCCAATAGCATATCCCTCATTTGTAGGTTCTAATTTTCCGCTTAACAAATATTCCTCTTTCATTGGTTGTTTGGATTCCTTAGGATAGATGCAACTACTTCCAAGATTAAGTAACTTTTTTATCTTGTATTTTTTTGCTGATTCTATTACATTACAGCTTATTAGTAAATTATCATATAGGAATTCTGCAGGGAATTTTATGTTTGCTTGAATTCCTCCAACTTTTGCTGCAAGATGAAACACATAGCTAATTGTGTTGTTCTTGAAAAAAATATCTGTAGCTTTTTGATCTCTTAAATCAAGGTCTTGTGACTTTGGCATAAGAAGATTATTATATCCTAATTCTTTTAGTTTGGCAACTAAAACTTTTCCAACCATTCCGTTACTTCCAGTTATTAGTATTGTATCTTCTTTGTTCATTTTAGTAATTCACATATTATATTTAGCTCTTCTTTTGTTAATTCGGGATTATTCGGGAAATAAAAACCATAATCAAAAGCTTTCTTTGCATTTGGGCAATTGTATTTTTCTTTAAACGGAATAAAAAAAGGTTGATCTAACATGCTTCCTCCAACAATTGGTCTAACTTCTACTTTTGCATCGTGGAATTTTTTTAGATATTTTTTAAAAAGTTCGTTCGTTTCAAAAACAAGTGGAAATGCAAAATTTGAAATAAATTCCATATGTTCCAAATTTAGTTGAATGATTTCATTATTCTTTTTTATACATTCTTGAAACATTTTGAAGTTTTGTTCTCTTTTTGTATTCATTTCATCAATATATTTTAATTGTTCAATTCCAAGAAATCCATTAATTTCCATAGGTCTAAAATTATATCCATTAACATAAAATGTATATTTATCATAAAATTTAGGAATGTCATATTGTTGCATTAATTCATTTTTCTTTTCTTCATCCAAATTTCTACTCCATCCATGTGCTCTTACCATCTTTAACATATTAAATAATTCTTTGTTATCTGTACATACCATTCCTCCTTCAATTGTTGACATATGATGTCCAACAAAAAATGAAAACGTACTAGCAAAACTAAAATTACCAAGTTTTTTACCATTAACTTTGCTACCAAGAGATTCACAATTATCTTCTAATAATAATATATTATGTTTCTTACAAATTTCTGCAATTTTTTCAATGTCTCCACTAAACCCTAGAAGATTTGTTAAGAATAGTGCTCTAATATTTTCTTTATTATTTTCAAATTCATTTAAATCAATATTAAGATGTTTAAGGGAAATGTCAATTGGTACAGGTGTTAAATTATTTTGAATTAAAGGCATTGTGTTTGTTGCCCATGTTAAAGAACTAAATCCAACACTATCTTTGTCTTTTAGTATATTAAGATTTTTAAGAGCTGTAATTAAAGTCAAATTAGCACTGCTTCCACTATTAAACATTACAGAATATTTTCTTTCTTGCCATTGTGAAAAATCGTTTTCAAATTCTAAACATTTTTCTCCCATACTAAGTTGTTCTGCTTCTTTTATGAATCTGCAGAGTTTTTCTTTTGTCTCAGTCTCATTAAAAAATGTGCTTTTCATTAATTTAATCATTTTTTTCCGTGTGTACCATACATTTCGCTTTGTAATTCTTTCATATCATACTCAACCATTTCTTTTACTAATTCTTGGAAAAGTATTTTTGGTTGCCATCCTAATTTTTCTTTTGCTTTGCTTGCGTCGCCTAACAATAAATCTACTTCAGTCGGTCTAAAATATCTCGGGTCAATTTTTACAATAACTTTCCCTGTGTCTTCTCTGATAAATTCTTCTTCTGCGCCTTTTTTTTCGTTACTTTTTATTTTAATTCCAACAGAATCAAAAGCATGATGTAAAAATTCTCTTACTGAATGAGTTTCGCCAGTTGCTACAACATAATCGCCTGGAGATTCTACTTGTAACATTTTCCACATAGCTTCGACATAATCTTTTGCATGTCCCCAATCTCTTTTGGCATCTAAATTTCCCAGATATAAAATTTCTTGGACATTCTCTTTAATCCTAACAACTGCTCGTGTGATTTTTCTTGTTACAAAAGTTTCGCCTCTTCTTGGACTTTCATGATTAAATAAAATTCCATTGCAGGCAAATAAATCATAACTTTCTCTGTAATTTGTAGCTATCCAATAAGCATAAACTTTAGCACATCCATATGGACTTCTTGGATAAAAAGGAGTAGTTTCTTTTTGTGGTGTTTCTTTTACTTCTCC
>CAYZMD010000152.1:0-3433 GCA_964479425.1 uncultured Methanosarcinales archaeon
CATCGTCAATATATATACATGAGTCATTGTTCTGTTCACAATTCTCTTGGCTATCTCCAAACTGCCAACAATCCACAAACTGGCTACCCCCTACAAGATTATCTCCACCACAAAAAGAATCATACATACAATCACTATCTTTACAGTCAAATAAATTGTCACTGTCATCATCTATTCCATTATAACATATTTCTTTAGTAGGGTCTCCCTTAAATTTACAAATATTTTGTGTTTCATCCCAATTGCAACCTTCTTCACTATCTCTACCTGGCTTTGCTATTGAAAGTGCACAACTATTATTATCATTACATACAAAACAATCACTATTACAATCCCGGACTTTAGCAGAATCACACCATTGATTGCTTGAGTCTGCGGGGTCTATAAACCATTTACAACCAGCATTACTAGCATTACATTCTAACTCTGGATTATTCATATTATTACAATCAAAGCAATTGACATCACATTTACCCATACCATAAAACATCTCTGGACGCATATCGCACCATCCAAGACCATTCTGTGCATTCACATCTTCATGAAAAGTACAAAATCCCAAAGCAGAATTCGCACAATAATCTCTTGCTTGATTAGTTGTATTATCTATTGAGTTCACGTCAAATTCACAAGCATAGCATGCTTGATTACAGCTTTCTTTTGAAAAACCCATCTCACAAAAACTATCTGTTTCTGTTTGTGTCTGTCCATATTGATCAATATATGTAAAAAGAATCTCCTTCCATTCCCCTCCAACAGCTTGACAATTACTTTCAGTCTGGATATCTATAAAATCACATGGAGGATTTAGACACATCTTGTCATCATTCATTTCACACATATTAGTATTATTATTGAATATACAAGGCATATACCATTCATATTTCAATATATCACATAATGTTTGATTGCCACTTGCACCATAACACATGAATACTGGAGGAGGTGTCATCATCTTTGAAAAATTTGATTGACAGTTACTAAAAGTTGAATTCCATGAACAAAGTGGAGATATCATAGGTATATTATTACATAATCCCTCATCAGTTATATTAGCGCATTTTATTCCATTTTGAAAATTAAAGTTCGCTGCGTTACTGCACATTTCAGAAGTATTATCACATACATTAATCATTCCGCAAGTATCTAATGAGTCTGAGAACATAAAACAATCAGCAAAAGGTCCACCTTCCGTCCCTGAATCTCCACCACTTAGAGACTGTCTGCAAATCTGAGCTCCAAAATCCCAAAAACATCCAAATTCCATATCACTGATGCACTGCTGTTCAGCCATAGGTGCGCAAGGTGAATTATCAACTCCGCCCATAAAAGTATTGCCTGATTGATTATTGTATCTAAATTGGATTTCAACATTACTATAATTTATATTAGAACCGCCTGTAGGTAATTTAGAATAATCTAATACAATGACTGCATAAGTGTTTGATGACGGTAAATAAACTGCAATTCCATCTTGTTCTTGATAATAAGTCATCTGTGCAGAATATCCTCCCTTTGCTTGATCACTTACTTTTATTAAAGTATCAATATTTATGTTTGCTCCAATGCCCATCAATATAGTTCCATCAACACCTACAAACCTATATGAATCTGAAGAAGGTGCAGGAAATCCTCCTGCAAATATGACATCACAATTTGTTGTTTGTTTAATTGGGTCTGCACTGAAATCCAAGCAAACACCAGTATCATTATATCTAGATATATTTACTGTGCCAAATTTTAAGTTTAATAAAGGTTCAGGAAGTTCTTCTTCTCCACCAGTAGTATTTATAACAACAATTCCCACACTGTCAAAAGCAAAAAGTTCATCACTATCATTATATAAAGATACATTATTTGTAGTATTGCCAATAGCTATTGCTGTAAAGTTAATATAAACAATAAATGATTGAGATACATTTAATGAAATATCCCAGCCAATAATATTTTCTGTATCATCATAATTATCATAATCGATACTAATTTCATTATTAAAATCTAAAAAATTACCATCATATATATCATATAACCAATAATCAGTAATATTAAGATTTCCAACATTTGTAACATTTAAAATAAATTGAACAATGCTACCATTATCAATCGGGCTTGCAACAACTGTTTTTGATAAAGTTAAATTTGGTTGAAAAATGTCTCCAAGCATATCTATAGTAAACAAAACAGAATCGCCTGCAACTATTTCATCACTAGTATTCTCTAAAATAACAATATTATTAACAACGCCTGATTGTAATGTAGTAAAATTAAGATATATCAAATAGTCAACATTTTCAATAACATCAACGTCCCAATCAAGCATTCCAGCACTATAATTAATAAAATCTGGCATAGGGCTAGCAATAGAATAATTTGCATGAGTAAAATTATAATCATCTAAAACTAAAAATCCTGTCAAATTTTCATTTGAACTTATATTAATCAAATATTGTGCAATTTCTCCGACATCAACAGGACTATTCAATGCTATTTTGCTAATATTTACTACGCCCTCTCCAAGAGGATATTCAATATATACAAAAGATTCTGCAAAATCAAGTTCATCTGTTTCATTATTAACAAAACATTCATTAGAAGTATTTCCTATATCAATAGCTGTAAAATTTATAATTAAAGTTGTATTTTCTCCTATTGTTAAATTTAAATCCCAACTTATCGAACCATTTTCAATATCTAATTCAAAAAATGGCCATCCAGATTGTATTCCACTAAAAGTTAAAAAACTTGTATTATAATTATCACCAATTTTATGATATGGTGCTGTGAAATTTATTGTCCCTGTGTTTGTTACATTTATTTCAAATTGTACAACTTCTCCAATTTCAACATAATCATGTGATACTGTTTTTGTAACAAGTGCTTGGTCAGAACCAAGTACTGCTTGGAGTAGTAAACTAACTATAACTATAAGAAACAATACCTTAATTCTACTAAATCCTCTTTTCCCTCGCACTTAATACCCTCTAATAAGAATTCACGGCAATAACAATAGCTAACCAAAACTATCCCTACCCCCGTAGTTATAGCAACGAACCCCTCATTACCACTTTAATATTATCCAATAAATGAAAGCTAATTTAAATACTTTTCTATTTAATAACCTAAATATGATAAAAAACTTAACAACAAATAAAATTTTAACGCAAAAAAAAGAATTTGCAATTTCACTTTGGCAAAAATTTAGAGGGCTGATGTTTAGAAAATTAAAAAATAAAGGTCTAATATTTATATTCAATAAAGAACAAGTTATTTCTTTACATATGATTTTTGTTTTTCATCCAATAGATGTGTTATGGTTAAATTCAGAGAAAGAAGTTGTAGAAATAAAACGAATTTTCAAACCATTTACTTTTTACACACCAAAATCAAAAGCAAAATATGTTATAGAATTTCCAGCAAATACAATTAAAGAAAT
>CAYZMD010000153.1:0-3391 GCA_964479425.1 uncultured Methanosarcinales archaeon
CCACCATTAATGCCAAGTATTTTTAGTATACCAGGCAGAAAGCCACGTGCAGAAGTTGTTAATTCAAATATTAGCATAAGTGAAAAAAAAGATTACTTTACCTTACTAAGTATATGTGAAATGGATGATCATGACTTGGAAGGATTTGAGGAAGCAAAAAAAAAACTTTGGAAAAAAGTTAAACAAAATATAAAGCAGTTTTTAAACTTAAAATCGTTACCACAACTCTCCTCAGAGGAGGCCAAATGGATTCATAGTGATCGTTATAAAAAATTTGGGTTTGAACTTAAACAACTAAATCGACAATTTGAAGACCAAGAAAATTTTAAATGGTTGACAAAAAAAAGTATAAAATTATTAGCTGAATTAGTGATGCAAAAGGGTAAAAGAGATTTTCTGGTTCCCAATGTGTTGATAGATTCAATTAAACAGTTATATAATAATAATAAAATAGAATTAATAGACAGTCTCGGAGAACTTCTTAAAAAAACACAATGTGATTACAGAGTTCCTTACTGCATAAGTAAAATTCAAGTAACATCAGAACGGTTTAAAGAGTTGTTAAAAGCTGTTGATATAGTAGATAAAGATCATATGCATATTTTTTTGAAGCATGCAGGCGATTACCAAAAAAAAGAATTGAATCTGTTAAAAGTTGCAGAGCTATTAAATTATGGTGATAAGATGCCGAGTTCAGAATTGAAGGAATTTATTAATTCAAATATTAAGGTAGAGGACAAAATAGTTTATATAAATATGGCACGTATTTTAAAAATAAATCCAGAGTCTAACGAAGAGTGGTTTGAAAACGCAAAGAAGAACATTAAGGATATGTTCGATAAAGAATACGACTTAAATAATTTTCCTGACATATCAATTGAGAAAAAAGGTTATATCTTAAGTTTTAGAGAAGAAAATGATGGTAAGCTTCTAAAGCGCATTTTAAAACAAGGCGTAAAGAAAAACTTTGAAACAAATAAAATTTATAAAGTTTTGCAAGGTCAAGTAAAAGTAAAAAGAGTTAGTCCGTATAAGGCAACAGAATATTTAGTAGTCGGGCTATTAGGAAGCAGGGATAAAACTAAGGTAAAAGAATCTAATGAATTCTTTGCAGAAAACGTTCACAAGATAAAATCCGCAATGAAATACATGAAAGATTCAGGTCATTCTAAAAAAATATTTAACGAAATGTCAGAAAAAATTAAAGATATTAAAGGTAATTCTCGAGAAATTATTGATTATCTCAAAAGTATATGTAAAGATAGTGACTCAAGAAAAGTTGAACCATTATCTGATTTAGTGAACGCAGTTGAAGCGCTATTTACAAAACAGGAAAGATACGACGCTCTGCATTACAAAACTCAGTCAGGAACTTTAGATGATTTATTCAATAATAGAACAACAATGTGTTGTTCATTCTTGCCCTCGGGCGAAAGCAAAGAGTCATCGCTAGTATATTTGTATGATAGCAATGTAGCATTAATTCCATTAATCCCGATTGCAGATAAAAAATACTTAGATCCAATTGGAGTTGCAATAACTTGTTTTGTTAAAGATAAAAACAAGAAAAAAGGTTTACTAGTAGATTCTGTAGAAGGAGGAAACGGCTTACCTAAAACATGGAAGGAAGACTATTACGAAGTTATAAAAGAGTTTGCGAAAGATAACGGTTGTAAATACGTTATGTACAACAATGAACTAGGCAATGGTAAACCCAAAATATTTGGTGAATTCTTAGATAAAAAAGGAATAAAGTTAACAAAAAAATACGTAAGTAAAGTTGGCGGCATAAAACAAACAAAAAGGTATGAACCTGATGGGATTTATTTAGAGTCATTCAACGGAGAAGAAGAGCCTGAAGGCAGAGTGAAAGGTCATTTGGTTGAGCTTAAATAACCAAAAAAACACCATAAAACCAAAGCATTTATAAATCAATATTTTACACTTTATATTATGTATGACTTAGTGATAATAGGGGGAGGTCCTGCAGGGCTTTCGGCAGCAGTGTATGCAGCAAGATATAATTTGAAGACTCTTGTTTTATCAAAAGATATGGGTGGAGTAATAACTAAAGCGCACGATGTCTGTAATTGGCCTGGTGAGAAATCAATTAGTGGAATTGATTTGATGAATAAATGGGCAGAACATGCAACCTCTTTAGGCGTTGAAATTAAGATTGAAGAAGTCAAGCAAATTAAAAAAGAAAAAGATGAATTTCTGATTAATACTAAATATAAAGCAAAATCAGTTTTATTAACCATGGGTACAACTAGAAGAAAATTAAATGTGCCTGGTGAAAAAGAATATATTGGAAAAGGTGTTAGTTATTGTGCAACATGTGATGCAGCTTTTTACAAAGGTATGACTGTTGCAATTGTTGGCGGGAATGATAGTGCTTGTTCTGCTGCAACAATGTTAAGACAATTTGCAAAGAAAGTATACATAATATATAGAAAGGAAAAGCTTAGAGCAGAACCTTTCTGGGTGGAAAAAACAAAGGAAGATAAGAATATTGAAATTATAAATAATGCTAATGTTACTGAAGTATATGGAGAACAGTTTGTTACTGGTGTCAAACTTGATACTGGAAAAGATATTAAACTAGAAGGTGTTTTTATTGAAATTGGTGCTGTTCCAAGTACTGCATTAGCTGAAATGACAAAAGTACAAATAGATGATCAACATTATGTTATTGTGAATGAAAATCAGGAAACAAATGTTAAAGGTATATATGCCGCTGGGGATTTAACTACTAATTCAAAAAAGTTTCAGCAGGTAATTACTGCAGCTTCTGAAGGAGCTGTTGCTGTCAATAGTATATATCATTTTTTAAAGAAATGATGTGACATGAAAATCCTTGATTTTTTATTGCAAGATAAGAAAAAAAATATAAAACAAAAATATATGAAATATGGGTGAAATATATGAAAGAATTACAACATAAAGAACAAAGAGTTGCTGTATTAATTGATATACAGAATATGTATTATAGTGCTAAGCACTTATATAACACAAAAGTAAATTTTGGAGAAATTATGAAGAGCGGTATTGCAGGAAGAAGATTAGTCCGAGCAATAGGATATGCTATTAAAGCAGACGTTAAAGATGAACATATCTTTCATGGCGCTTTGAATAAAGTTGGAATAGAAGTTAAAGCAAAAGATTTGCTTGTCTTTCACGGCGGAGCAAAAAAAGGCGATTGGGACATTGGAATTGCAATGGATGCTGTAAGACTTGCTGAAAAAATTGATTGTCTTGTTCTTGTCTCTGGTGATGGGGATTTTAAAGATTTGTTAACTTATCTAAAACAGCGTGGTATAAGAACTGAAGTTTTAGCTTTTAGTAAAACTGCAAGTAGTCAAATTAAACAAGAAGCAGATTTGTTTGTTGA
>CAYZMD010000154.1:0-3369 GCA_964479425.1 uncultured Methanosarcinales archaeon
CTGAATTTAAGCTTGAAGAAGAAGAATATGAAATTCTTGATTTAGCAAGAAAAATTATGACAGAACATAAGCCAAAAAGAAGTGAATTTGTAGATCCTGAAAGAATGAGAGAAGTCTTCTTTAATGTGGGAAGAGATTTAATTGAAGAATTAACAAATTATAGACATCTCCCGATAAGAGATACTCAACTAGACAAATTAGCAAATATTTTAGTAAGATACACTGTAGGTTTTGGACTTATTGAAGTTCTTCTTTCAGACGAGAAACTTCAAGATATATCAGTTAATAGTCCATATGGCAGAATACCAATATTTATCGTTCACGGAGATTATGATGATTGCTATACAAATATAATTCCAACTAGAACAGAGGCAGAAAGCTGGGCATCTAAACTTAGAATGATGTCTGGACGTCCTTTAGATGAAGCTAACCAAATATTAGACACAGAAATAGAATTACCTGTTGCAAGCGCAAGAGTTAGTGTAATTACTAAACCTTTAGATCCAACAGGATTAGCCTTTAGTTTCAGGCGACATAGAGATAAACCTTGGACACTTCCGTTATTTATAAAATACAAAATGATTACTCCATTAGCGGCAGGCGTTCTATCTTTCTTAATTGATGGTACAAGAACAATGCTTATTGCAGGAACAAGATCCTCAGGAAAATCATCCTTCTTAGGAGGTATGCTTGTTGAAATTATGAGAAGATATAGAATAATTACAATTGAAGATACGCTTGAACTCCCAACAAATTCTCTACGAAAATTAGGATATAATGTTCAGCCTATGAAGGTTGCTAGTGCTTTAGCAAAAGGCACAAGTGAAATGAACGCTTCAGATGGTATTAGAGCTACATTAAGATTAGGTGATAGTGCGTTAATAGTAGGAGAAGTTAGAAGTAAAGAAGCTGTTGCTTTATACGAAGCTATGAGAATTGGTGCTGCTGCAAATGTAGTTGCAGGAACAATACACTCAGACTCCCCTTATGGTGTTTACGATAGAGTTGTAAATGATATTGGCGTACCAAAAACTAGCTTTAAAGCAACTGATATTATTATAGTTGCAAATCCAGTAAAAAGTGCTTCTGGGATGAAAAAATTAAGAAGGGTAACACAAATAACAGAGGTAAGAAAACAATGGGAAAACGATCCAATGGTAGAGAATGGATTTATGGACTTATTCAAATATGATGCAAAATTAGATGCATTAACACCAACTAGCGATTTGATTAATGGTGACAGTGAAATATTAAAAACAATTGCTGGAAATATTAAAGAATTTGCAGGCAACTGGGACGCTGTATGGGATAATATACTATTAAGAGCTAAAATAAAAGAAACATTAGTAAAATATTCCGAAGAAGCAAAAGATCAAGATATATTAGAAGCAGAATTTGTAATAAGATGTAATGATTATTATCACAACCTTTGCGATAGTATTCAAAAAGAAGTTGGACATTTAGACCCTGACAAAATTTTCTTTGCGTGGAATGATTGGGTACAAAAAGAGATTAAGAAAAAAAGGCAATAAAATGACAGATGATAAGTTCAAAGAATTAAGTGCAAAATTCAAAAATAAACTAAAAAAAGAACTTAATTATGTAGATAAAGCTATCATTTCAGAGAGAAAAATAAAAGAAGATATTATTACAAAAGTCCCTTCCACAAAAGAATATAATGAATTCAAAAAAGAATACATGCCAAAAACATTCACAGCTTATGAAAAACTATGCAATTTCTCTGAAAAAATATTAAAAATAAAACCAGGAAAAAAAGAACTTCCTTTATTTGAAGAAGCAATAGTAACTACACACCTAAACATTACGCCAACAGGTGCAGCATCTTTTTCTATATTGGGACCTTTTATTGTTTTTTTTCTAGGTGCACTTATTTTTGGAGTAATTATTCCTACAATCTTTTCAGATGGACCTTTAATGTTTTTTATAATATTTTTTATGTTGGTTGCAGTCATCATGTACGCTCCAATTAAACAATTACCCTTATTTATGGCCAATAATTGGCGTCTTAAAGCAAGTGGACAAATGGTATTATGTGTTTTTTATGTCGTTACATATATGAGGCACACAAGTAATTTAGAATTAGCAATAGAATTTGCATCTCAACATTTGGCAGCACCAATGAGCCTAGACTTAAGAAAAGTCCTTTGGGATGTCGAGACAGAAAAATACGAATCAGCTCGTGAAAGTTTAGATATATATTTGAAAAGATGGAAAAAAACTAATCTAGAATTTGTAGAAGCATTTCACCTTATTGAAGGTTCATTATTAGAAGGTAATGAGGATAGAAGACTAATTTCCCTCGACAAATCATTATCAGTCATGCTAGAAGAAACATATGAAAAAATGTTACACTACAGTCAAAATTTGCAACAACCAATAACTATGCTTAATATGCTTGGAGTAATATTACCTATCTTAGGATTAGTTATATTGCCATTAGTTGTAAGTTTTGTGCCAGACATAAAATGGTACCATATTGCAACAATGTATAATGTCTTTTTACCAATAATAGTTTATTATCTTGGAAAAACAATATTAAGTTCACGTCCATCAGGATATGGCGATACAGATGTTAGCAAAAATCCAGAAGTTAAAAAAAAGCGAGGGCTTAAATTTTTAGGAACAACATTCAAGGCATCACAAGTTGGAATTCTGTTTGCAATTGTTTTTCTGTTTATAGGTTTTTCTCCGTTATTTATACATCAAATAAATCCTACTTGGGATTTTGTTTCAACAGGTCGAGGTTTTGCCCCAGTTAATAAAATAGGTGGAGATCCGCCTGATCTTGCACTAATGGATTACAAATGTAGCGAAGGAAGAGCAGAATGTGATGTAAAAGATCTCATAGGACCTTTTGGACTCGGCGCAACACTACTAGGAATTGCTATAACTTTAGCATCAGGAGTAGGATTAGGACTTTACTATAGTTTACGTTCATCAAACATTATGAAAATTAGAAACGATGCCAAACAATTAGAAAAAGAATTTGCTTCTGCTTTATTTCAATTAGGAAATAGATTAGGAGATGGTTTCCCTGCTGAAATGGCTTTTGGAAAAGTAGCAGATAATATGGAAGGAACAATTTCAGGAGATTTCTTTGCAGAAGTTTCAGGAAATATAAGTAGATTAGGTATGAGCGTAGAACAAGCAATTTTTGATCCTCACTCTGGTGCATTAACAAAATATCCAAGTTCATTAATTGAGAGTTCAATGAAAGTTATGACCGAAAGTGTAAAAAAAGGGCCAAAAATTGCAGCTCAAGCGCTAATTAACATAAGTCAATATATTAAAGAAATGCATAGAGTAAATGAAAGATTAAAAGATTTAATGTCTGAAAACCTAGCAAGC
>CAYZMD010000155.1:0-3295 GCA_964479425.1 uncultured Methanosarcinales archaeon
CTTCAGACTTTCTATAAATTCTTTTACAAATTCTTTGAACTTTTTGTTATTATTTAGAAAGTCTGAAGTACGCACATATTCAATTGCAATCAACAAGAATTAATTGCAATTGAATATCTGAGAACTTCAGACTTTCTAAATAATCACAAAAAGTTCAAAGAATTTGTAAAAGAATTTATAGAAAAAACAAAAGAAAATAATTTTATATTCTTATTATTTGGATCAGCTGTAGACAAATCAAACCCAAGGGATTATGATATTGTATTAATCTTTGATTCTATAAAAAAATCTCAAATGTATGAGAATATATTGCTTAATCTTGCAGAAGATTATCCCAATTTAAATATTCATATAAATGTTGATTCCATTAAAGATTTCCATCAAATGTTAGAAAAGCGTGATGAAAAAAATGTAATAAATGAATCACTAAATAATCACTTAATTTTCTTTGGTGCAGAACTATTCTATAGAATACTCAAAAAGGTGAGACCCTATGCTTGATGAAAAGAAAATAAATGAAATTAAAAATAGAATTAAAAATTATCTTACAGAGGGGATCATTCAAACAAAATGAAATTATGAATTTACTAATTTTTTCTTAAAACACTCCAAAAATTTTCTTAATTCGGCAAAAGCAGAATATAAGCTTTCAACAGATGAAAAAGCGAGTCAACAATTAGGTTTCTTAGACTATAATGGTTTCATTGTCGTTGTTAATTCAAGTTATTACAGTATGTGCTAAAAAATCGTAGATTTTTGGCACGCCAAAAATTGCTTTGCAATTTTTCTGCGTTTCATATGGCTAGAGCTCTACTTGAAAAAGAAGGAATAAAAATAAAGACAGAATCCTCAATCCATGCAATAACTTATGATGCATTAGTATATTTTTTTTATCTCAACAAGAAATTAGAAAAGAGGCTTATTGAATCATTTATTATAGCCAAAGAAGAATCATTTGAAATTATGGAGGAACAAAGAGCTAGTGAAATGATACAAGATTTTCTTTATGAGAAACGAAAAAGATCAACATTCACTTACAAAATGGGAAGTGAACTTGTAAAATCAAAAGCAAAAACTTCTCTTGATAGAGCTACAAATTTTTATAATGATTTAAAAGAATTGGTGGAATAAATCTTCAATAAGAACTAAAAATGCTATAATTAACGCCTTTTCCTTTAAACTTATAATGCACTCTTCCTATTTCATCAGCGTATATTGCCATGAATATTGTTTGATTCGGATGCTTATTTTCTAGCAAACCTTCAACAAGTGGCATTATTACTTTTTTTTCTCTATTTGCCTTATCGGTCTTATCTAAAAAATTAACAAGCTTATCTCCAAATTTTTCAATATCTTTTCCATAAATATGTGCATAATTACCAAATTTATCTAAAAAAAAACTATGATATTTTGGCCATAGTGTTGGATTATCTGTTGCTTTTTCATGCAGTTCGTCCAATTCAACCAATAAATCATATTTATCAATTCTTTCTGATAATCTACTCTCGTAAGGAATAGTATAAATATCTATATCTAACTTTTTTTTATGTTCTTCTGAAAAAGATTTAGCATGGTTTAACCAAAATAAGATAAAATCTTTTTCTAATATCATTGAGTTAAAAGAAACAGTCCCTGCAGTCTTATCCATTGGCATATAAATATCATGTTCATTCATGTTAATGGTCATAAACCAAATTGCTTTAGTTTGTTCTTTTGTTAATTTATAAGAATTTTCATAAGCAACAAAAACAATCTCAGGGGATTTACTATTTCTATTTTCATCTAGTTCTCCAATCTCTTTTTTATAAAATTCATCTAATGTTCCAAGGCCTTTTGTATAAAATTCATCAAATGTTTTTTTCTTAGTAGAAGGTTTAGTATTAATATTTTCAAAATCATTCAACACTTTTTTAACAAGATCTGCATTGTCTTGCTTCCGAAATAGACGAGAAATATCTAAATTTAAAGAGCATTCTGTTTTATGAATAACTTTAGGTTCAATAACTTCATTAAGCATTTGATACATCATAAACATTTCATATAACATAAAAAGAGAATAGGGAATAATTGCTTATAAAATTAACTTGATTGTCTATTGAGCATTTTGTCACTTCGTTCCTAGCGTCCAGTACACAAAAATGTGTACTAGACATCCCGTCACTAGCATTCCTGGCGTCCATTGGCTTTGCCACTGGACACACTGGACAGGTACGCGTGAGGTATATAAAGGAGTAAATGTGTATAAATATAAACAAAGACTATATGGTATCGCAAAATGCGAGACCTTCAAAAAGATATTTAGAAAAATTTAACTTATATTTTACAACCCAATTCCACTCAAAAACCATAAAACTTAAATAGTTGATTATCAACTAAAAAGAAAGAATAACGCTTTTTGGTTGACCATCAACTTGGAGGCGTCAAATGCATGAAGGATTTAAAGAATATATTGAAGGTGGATTAAGAGAAGAAAAAGCAAAATGTTACAGATGTGCTGTTGATTTATACTACAAAGCCATGTGTCAACTAATAGATTATTTGCTAAAAAAAGAAGATATACAAATAACTAAACTCAAAGACAGGTTAGATAACATACAAAAATTAAATTCAGGCTTGTATGCAATTTTTACAACAGCACATAGAATATATAGGTCTGCATACAAACAGAATAAAGACAAAAAAGATTGTAAAGGAATAAAAGATGGTATTAAAAAAATTGTTCTCCTTAAAGGAGTTAAAGGAGAATTTGAAAAAATTACTAAAAACTTATGATATCGACGATATTTTCATATTTGGATCTATACTAAAAGGCAAAGAAACTCCAAATGATATTGATATTGCATTAATCAGAAAGGAAAAGACTACAAAATTTTAGAAAAAATAACAAAAGAACTAAACAATCAAAAATATCATATTGAAATATTCACATATAAAGAGATGTTTAAAGAACCTATTTGGAAAAGTTTTTTATCAGAAGCATTTTCAATTAAAAAAAACAAACACCTTCATGATTTGATGAATATAAAATCACAAATTATCTACACTTACAGCCTTAAAGAATTAAATAAGTCAGAAAAAACTATGTTTAATAGAGGATTCTCATATATAATCAAACAAATAGATGGGCAATCATTATCACCAGGAACTGTTTTAATTCCAACAAAGAATGAATATCATTTTACTGAATTCCTAACAAGTTGGCCCAATGCAAAAATAAAAAAGAAGCAGATTTTATTATTATTGTAGTATACGGTTATTATTGCATAGCAACTCTATTCTATATTTTTCACACTTC
>CAYZMD010000156.1:0-3273 GCA_964479425.1 uncultured Methanosarcinales archaeon
ATAAGTAAAATAAACTACAAAACACTATATTTTCACGGAGCTTTAAATCAGACCCCAAAATCTGCTCTTGCTTTATGTAACGAATACCTATCTGAAATGAAATAAATTGCATTTTTCTAGATTAAACTTAACATTTTCTAAATCAACAGCAATGAAAAGAGAAGAAAGTAGTACAATACTAAACATAGAAAGTAGATTACATTCAAAAGAACAAGTCTTATTTGATGAATCTTACAAAGAATTACTTCAGATAGAGAGTGGATGTTTGTTTCAAAAAGAAGGGATTCAATTTGGTTTTGTAAGAAAAGAAATTAACAAAGACTTGGAAGAAAAAACATTTAGTGCATACGAAGACATATTAAACACATTAGAAAATAGAAGTCTATACAGATGTTGGAATTTTGTTCCTAAAATTAATCTTGAAACAGATGGAACAGAAAATTACAAACTTTTTAACGCAGGAAGAAGACGTGCATTTGACAAACATTATGGAAATTATTCTACAAATAAAATGTCTGTAGCTACAGGGATTGATATACTTAACAATGATTTAATTGTTCTATTTTTTTCTGGAATCAAAAATCCAATCCATTATAGAAACCCAGAGCAAGTTTCTGCGTATGATTATCCCAAGATTTATGGAAAACTACCGCCATCATTTGCGCGCGCAACAGGAACTCATAACAAATACTTTATTTCAGGAACTGCAAGTATTAAGAACCATAGAACAGTAAATGTTGATGATATTAAAGGTCAAGTAAAAACTATGATTGATAATGTAAAAATTATGTTATCTCAAAATTCCGGAAAATATCAACAAAACGGAATTGTCTATCTTAGAAGAACAAAAGACATACCACTAGTTAAAGGAATGATAAAAAAACATTTTCCAAATTTTTCTCCTGTTTATTTAGAAGCGAATATCTGTAGGAAGAATTTGCTTGTTGAAATGGAAATGACGTGTGATTTAAGGTTGTAGGGATAAATTGAATAAGAGTGCAGCGTAGTCGAGGAGCGAAGCGACTGCAAACTTTCTTACTGCCGAAAATCTTACTGGTGCCGTAGTTTTATTTTCTGCAGAGCAGATTAATTGCCCATAGGACTGGGGGAATTCTTTTTATTTTTAAGTTTAATATATTGTAAACCATGTTAGTCTATGATATACTAGTATGGGAATATAAACAATAGTTTTATATATTGTTAAAATTTCTTATTAGATATGGGAAATGTTGTTAATCATAATTCTGTTGTTTCACCATTTACAGAGATTTTAAATGAATTTACAGAAATTGTTAATTTAATTTTTTCTCCATTAGTTGAGTTTTCAGAGAATAAAAAAATAAAACAAAATGCTGATATACTTATAGAGATATTATTAGAAGAATCCATTAAAAAAAATGCTTCTCAAGTAATTGTTGATGAAATTTTAAAAAGTATGCCTGAAGGTATTTGGAATGTTGAAACTATTGGATTGGTAGAAAGTAAATTCAAATTAATTTATGATCAAGATTTCATGTCTAGATTAAAAAATGATAATAGATTTCAGTTCAAAGATGCTAACAAAAGAAATTATTTCTTGAAAAGTTTGTTATCTAAATCTTTAGCTATGCAATTAACAGGATTAGATTTATTTAAAAAACAACTTTCATTAGTCACAATAAAAGAAAAAAATTTGACAAATTTGAAGTTAGGACGAGAAATTGTTCAAACAATTGATTTAATGAATGAGAAATCAAAAGATTTGTTAAAAAAAATAAAAAAAACAAGTGATTTAAGTACAAATAAATTTGCTAAATATATGAAGAAATTTTGGACTTGTTATACTCTATTATTTTTGAGAATTTTAGATATTATTATTTTATCTAATAATAAAGAAATATAAAAAAAAAAAATAAAATTTTTAAGTATTGAAAGAGTGAGAATTGCTTCATATTGTTAAAATGGTAATAAATACTTGTGATGTTAATGTTTTATTTTCATATGGTTTAAAAGATAAATTTATTGATAAAACTAAATCGTATATAACTAGATGTAAAAATGACAAATTTGTGAGTTTACGAACAGTCAAAGAGACTTTTCAAGCTACATTTTCGAGTAATATTAATGAAATCATTGATATTGTAGTAGGAGTTCTTAATAATACTGAAGAAGAGATTCAAAAGCGAAATAAAAGATTATCCTCTAATCCTAGAATGGAGCAAAGAATGTTTGAACAAAATTTGTTCGGTTCATTTAAATCTGAAAAAGATATTGGAAAAGACGAAGCTACTAAATGGTTGAAATTAATATTTGGCGATGTCTTAGATTATGCAATAATAAGCGATAAATCTAAATTTGTAGTAATTTGGGAAGATGCATTAAAAAAATCAGATATTATTGCTGCTGAGACATATGCTTCTTTTAGATCTAAATTTAAAAATTTTGTTGAAGCCCCTAGATTTAATCATGAAAAACAACATAAATGGGAAGCGATAATAAAAAATTTAAAAAATAGTGAGGATATTTTTACAGATATAGATGATGAGGACATTTATATTGCCACTGAGTTTCTTACATATATTGATGAAAGAACTTCTAATTTAATGTTTTCAAGTTATGATAAAAATATAATAAAATCTTTAAATAAAATTAAAGAAAAGTTAAAATTAAATTATCCTGATTCTGTTTGGTTATTGGATAGATAACATGTGAACTAAGAACGGTTGCTGTAGACAATCGGGACGAGAGAAGGCTGTTTTTGCTTCTTTTTCTGAAAAAGAAAGAATTTTATACTTAAAGGTTTCAACTCATAGTAATGACTAAAAAATCATATGAAGAAGGAAGTCTAATAGATTTTGCTGTTAAAGGACTGAATAATATTAAAAAATTAGCAGGAAGCTCATTAATAAGTGAAAAACTAATCGGACTGAGCACATTTTTATTTGTATTAATATTTACATTTAATTTTGGAAAATGGTTAATATCTCCTGGACAATTATATGAGCTCGCTACACTAGTAATCTTGATAGTGGGATTTTTATTTGGGTTAGGTTTATCTTCTCTTTATTCATTGGTTTTACTAACAATTGCTGATTTTGCGAAAGATAAAATTCAAAGCTTACGATTAGGCATTGTTTTTTTGTTTATATCTATTCCATTTTCAATTGCTGGATTAATCTTAAATTCAAATTTTTTTACTTATTCTAGTTGGGTATTGATTGGAATTCAACTTACGTTAATTTTATTAGGTTTCTTTTTCAAATTCTCACCCCAAAATGTTCCTGACGTTAAGGT
>CAYZMD010000157.1:0-3271 GCA_964479425.1 uncultured Methanosarcinales archaeon
ATGGAATTATACTATCTCACCACAAATTGAATAAGTTATTTTGTCACAAACCCTATGAACAAAGTGTAGAAATAAATAGCTACTAAGATTACTTTTAGAATAAAATCTTTTTTGATTATATCATTTCTATGACTTGTTAGAATTTGAATGCAAGATACTGGAAATTAAATATATTTATAAGTTTGAATAATATACATGGAATATGAACAAATCTAAATACATAAATCCAAATAAGTGCGCAAGCTGTGGCCTATGTTGCAAATCATTCCAGATAGGATATTCTCATGAAGATAGTAAAGAACTATTGTCAGAAGTTGAAAGATTCAAGCTGCTAGATACTGACCTTATAGAAGTCCATGAAGATAAAACTGGCTACTGGATTGAATTCAAGATTCCATGTAAACATCTGAAAATCAATAATGATGGATACTATTGTGAAATTTATAATAAAAAACGTCCACAATTATGTAAAGAATACCCGCATAAAACTACTGTAGATTGTCCTCATAAAATAAACTGAAAATTTCTAATGCCAGCTCTTCATTATGATTAGTAAAAAGACTTATCAAAAATTAAAATAACTATAATAGAAATAAAAGATAAATTAGGAAAATTTCTAGGCAAAAATTTATTTAATTCCATGCCTTTTTAAGAACTTTTTCAATTGTTTATATTCACTATCTCTATCAAGAATACATAATAATTTGATTTTTGGTTTATCAGCAAGATATATTATTCTTTTTTCTTTTCTATCGTCTTCAAATCGTATTCTGAATAGAAAAAGCTTGAAGCCATGTATTCTTTTAAATCTAAATGGGTTTGTTTTTACTAATTTTAATTTATCATCAATGACCCGTAAAGCATCATCTGTAAGTGAATCTAATTGCTCCAAAAAGAATTTGGAAGGTATTAGCTCATAATTCATTATTACCTTCTCCTTAATTTTGTAAATAATTCTTTTTCAGTGCCATATAATTGCTTCTTTTCACTTACCTCTACAAGTTTTTTCACAAGAGCAAGTTCTGCTTTAGTTATTTCAGGTTCATCAAACAATTTTTCTCTAATTGTTTCTTTGATAAAATCTTGGATAGATCCAAATCCATGTTCTTGTGAATACAATTTTGCGGAAACGATTATCTTTTCTGGCAACCTTAAGTTTATTTGTGTGTTCATGGTATCTATAGATACCAGATAGTATATAAATGTATCTGTTTTTTTGCTCCTTTATGTTTAGACATTTTCAAAAATTGTTCATAACATTGGAGCTAAAAACAGTTCGACGAAGTCGAATTGGGACGAGTGCCTGCAAGGTACGAGTTATTTAGTTGTTGTTAAAGTGAGGACATAGTCCGAAAGCGCAGCGTCCCAAAGCGACTGAAGGGAGCGCAGAGTAAATTTTGGCATTGAACCAGCTTATAAGAAAGATGATACTAAATCCTATCACAAATAGTTCTTCGAGCACTGGACACACTGGACAGGTGCGCGTGAGATATTTAAAGGAGTAATATAATATATATTATTATGAATACAATAGTCCCATCAGAATCAATTAAGGATAATATTTTTACTTTCCGAGGAGTGCAAATTATTATTGACAGAGATTTAGCTCGATTGTATTGCGTTAAAACAAAAGCGTTAAATCAGGCAGTGAAAAGAAACATAGAAAGATTTCCTAATGATTTTATGTTTCAGTTGACTGAACTAGAAAAAGATGAACTGGTCACAAATTGTGACCGGTTCGCTACTATAAAACATTCTTCATCTTTACCTTATGCATTTACTGAACAAGGAGTTGCAAATTTGGCTAGTGTCTTAAATAGCAATAATGCTATTAAAGTAAATATTCAAATAATGAGGGCTTTTGTTTCAATGCGTAGGTTTATTCATCAAAATGCTAGTTTATTTCATAGAATGGGCTATGTAGAAGAAAAATTGCTGGATTATGATAGTAAACTTAAGCAAGTATTCAATGCTTTAGAAAGCCATATCCCTAAAAAAGGTATTTTCTATGATGGACAAGTTTTTGATGCCTACATTTTTATATCGGATTTGATAAGAAGCTCTAAAGAATCAATCATATTAATTGATAATTTTATTGATGACACTGTATTAACTTTGTTTTCTAAAAGGAAGAAAGGCATTTCTGTTACAATTTACACCAAAAATATTTCAAAGCAATTAGAATTGGATATTAAAAAATATAATTCTCAATATGAACCTATTGAAATTAAAGAGTTTAATCATTCACATGACCGATTTATGATAATTGACGATAAAGAAGTTTACCATATCGGCGCATCATTAAAAGATTTAGGCAAGAAATGGTTTGCATTCTCTAAATTTAAGAAAAATGTATTACAGATGTTAGAGAAATTAAAATAACATTGTCATAACAATTTCTAAGTACAAATGAATATAATCTACTGATTAAAATCATAGTTATCTTTAAATATTACTGGACGTAACTTCCTACATAGAATAATGGCAATACCGACAACCAAAGATGGAAAAAATGAAATAGTATTCCCACAAGATTTTATACAAAATCATGGAATTTGCATTAGAGGTGCTTTTGAAGGAAGAAGACTTTGGGAAATAATCAAATTGCTTGATAATCCTGAAAAATTAGAAGAATGGAACGCCAAATATCCAACATTTCTAAAGCAATATGGATCCGATTTTGATAATGGTTCTGAAAGTCTTTTTAAAGAAATGTCAACGCCTGCAACCGCAAGAATATCTGGAGATAAAAAGATCGAAAGAAACCGTAATAAAATCAAGGTGGGAGATTCATTTATTGAGCCCTATATACCAATGAGTCACTTTATTTCACCAGAAGGAAAGTTATTTCGATGGTACTCTGAATTTTTGAATTATGACTCAATAAATAATCGGAGTAATTGGACTATAAGCTATTTAGTTGAATATCATCAAAAAGTTCCTGAGATTAAACAGTTCTCCCACATTTTAGATTATACGAACTTATTAAAATTAAAAGAGAATACTGCAAAATTGTCTTCTTTAGATGATTTAGCAAATGATGCAGAAAACATTAAATTTTTTAGAGATGTATCAAGGTGTCTTGTTTTAGCTGCCAAAGTTAAATCATTATGGACTTTAGATAATCCCTCACGTAGTTATTCAGGTTTTCATGATTATTCTCCTGAAGAACGAGTTTATGCTTCTGATTCATTAAAAAGAAAAGTTGCAAAATCTGGGTATGATCCAAAGCTCCGTGATAACTTACAAAATAAATATAAAAACTATAATT
>CAYZMD010000158.1:0-230 GCA_964479425.1 uncultured Methanosarcinales archaeon
GTTTAACGAAATGGACTTGTTTTTCCCAGGTTTTATTAAAAAGCTGGTAGATGTTGTTTGGCGATAGTCCTATTGAGTTTAACGAAATGGACTTGTTTTCCCCAGGTTTTATTAAAAAGCTGGTAGATGTTATATGGAGGTATGTCCTATTGAGTTTAACGAAATGGACTTGTTTTTCTCATGTTTTATTAAAAAGCTGGTAGATGTTGTATGGAGATAGGTCCTATTGA
>CAYZMD010000158.1:330-3220 GCA_964479425.1 uncultured Methanosarcinales archaeon
GTTTAACGAAATGGACTTGTTTTTCCCAGGTTTTATTAAAAAGCTGGTAGATGTTATTTGGCGATAGTCCTATTGAGTTTAACGAAATGGACTTGTTTTTCCCAGGTTTTATTAAAAAGCTGGTAGATGTTGTTTGGCGATAGTCCTATTGAGTTTAACGAAATGGACTTGTTTTCCCCAGGTTTTATTAAAAAGCTGGTAGATGTTATATGGAGGTATGTCCTATTGAGTTTAACGAAATGGACTTGTTTTTCTCATGTTTTATAGAAAAAATATACGATATAAACTTTACTAGATTTTAATATCAAGTATTTGTCTTTTTAAAATTATAGCTTCTGGCGGTATACCTTTTTCGCATTGGAAATTATTATCATAATGTCTTTTAGTAATTTCTTGAGAATTTGAATCTATATAATATGATGTTGTATTCTTAATGATATGCTCCCCAAACTGTAAACTAATCGATATATCTTGCTGTCTTTTTCCCATGGGAGATGTGTATACATTTATTTTTTTAACACCATCTACTTTTTCACCATAATATCCTAAGAATTTCTCAACAATTGTTTTATAATATAAATCTATAATTTTATCATTACTTTCCGTAATTGTATTTGATTCTTCTGGCTTCATAGAAATATCATGCATTTTTTGTACTTTGTCAACTAGTTCTTTAGTTGATTCAATTTCTATTTTTTCTAATTCTATTAAATGTGTTAATAAGGACATAATATGTCCTAAATGATGCTTATTTTTAAAACTATTTGATTTGTTTTATCCCAATGTCCCACAAGCTGCAAGGATATCACTCCCTTTACTTTCTCTTATGAATGTTTTAATTCCTTTTTTCATTAAAACTTGTTTAATCTCTTCTATTTTTGCTTTATCTGTACTTTTATATTCTGCCTTATCATGGCAATTGTATGGAATTAAACTCATTAGAATCTCAATGTTCTGAAATAATTCAGCAATTTTATCTACGTTTTTATCGTTTATATTTTTTAATAATACATATTCTATCATAACTGGATTGTGTCTATCATTTTTTATTTGTTTTAATGAATTGATAATTTCTTCTATTGGATAAGTTTTGTTAATTGGCATTAATTTACTTCTTGTTTCGTTATCAGTTGCATTCAAAGAAATTGCTAATCTTGCAGAAGTATCTTTTGATAATTGAATTATTTTATCAGGAATTCCTGCAGTTGATACTGTTATCTTTTTTTGACTGAAGCTATATTTCTGATTTAATTCTAAAATTGCATATCTTACATTTTCGTAATTGTCTAAAGGTTCGCCCATGCCCATGAATACAATTGCGTTGATTGTTTCTAATTTACTTGCTTCTAAATATTGCTCTATTATTTCATCTTTTGTTAAATTTCTTTTAAATCCCAACTTGCCAGTTCTACAGAAATCACAATTTAATTTACAACCTATTTGGCTTGATATACATAATGTAACTTTATTTGTAAGATATAAAATTACAGCTTCATAACCATTAAAGATTAGTTTTTTTGTATTATCACTTGATGTTATTATTTTCATTTTCGATTTCTTTTTTTATTGAAATATACATTGTTTGAAATATAATTTCATTATCAAGTTTTTCATGTGTTTCTTTATTTAATATTTGTCTTATATTTTTTAAATCTTCATTAATATTAACTTCATTAAAGATTATTTTTTTGCCTAAATTTATTTCCTCTACCATATCTTGTTCTTCTATAGAGCGTTTTTTAGTGTATTCAATTTTAGAGATTTGCTTATTGATTTTTTTTATTGATAGGTTATTACCATAAACTATTTGCATTGCCCATGCTGCTGGTTCTTTCATATACGAGAAATGTTTAAGATCTTGATTTATTTGGTATAAATGAAATAATTCATGCACCATAAAAGATTTCATAACTAAATTTTGTTTTAAATATTGATGGACTAAGGGCATATAATAGATTGTATTAAAGTTTGTATTTTTAAAATATTTTATTAGTTTTTCGTTACGTTTTTCTTCTTTTTTTCCTTCTTCTTCGGCAATTTTAATGTTCTCGTCAAAGATTTCATTGATTTCTTCATAATTTAAATTGAGAGATGTAATAACTTTATCTAATGTCGTTTTAAATTGTTGTTTAAAATGTTCTCCATTCTCTTCCCAACACGAAACTAGAGGAACAACAAATAATGCAGAATCAAAGTTAGTAATTTTTAATTCTTTTGGAAAAGGTTTGACATCTGGTTTTTCTAATTTTAAATCTAAAAAGTTCTCATACCATTCTAATGCAAAATCTAATTCTTTTTCAAACATACATTTGTTTATGGTTGATTAAATATAAACTTAAGTGTATATTGTTACTTTGTCTCCTACTTTGTGATTAGAACCGGCATTGATTTCTAAAACATATTTGGCATTTACATTTGGGTTAATTGAAGTTTCACTATATGGAGTTGTATCTTTTGCTACATATACAATTTCATTATTATTAATCCAGATAATATCAAGAGGAATTAGTGTGTCTTTCATCCAGAAAGTATAAACTGCTTCAATTGGAAAAAGAAATAGCATACCATCCTCTAAATTTTCTTTATGCATTAACCCTTGTGTTTTTTCTTTAGGCGTTGTTACTATTTCAACTTTATAGCATTCGTCTTCTATGCAAACTTTTGGCGTGGTACAACCTATTAAAATTAATAATAAAAAAATTACCAACGCTTGATTTCTAATCTTACTTTTTCTGTCCATTTATCAATAATCTTATTCATCATTCCCTTTATTAATTTTTTGTCTTTAATTACGTAACTGTAGATGTATCCACCTTTGTCTAAGTTGTCTTGATGTTTAATTATTAGTTCTTTTTCATGTAGTCTTTTCAATGATTTTTGAACTGTTGTT
>CAYZMD010000159.1:0-3216 GCA_964479425.1 uncultured Methanosarcinales archaeon
ATAGCGAATTTGATAATCCACTTGGCGTGAGTACGGGAGCAGGAGCAATATTTGGTCATACTGGTGGAGTTATGGAAGCAGCACTTAGAACTGCAGCTGATTGGCTTGAAAAAAAGGATTTAAAGAAAATTGATTATCATAGTTTAAGAGATATGAAAACACTAAAAGAAGCAACATTAACATTAGCAGGAAAGAAAGTTAATATTGCAGTGTGTCATACTCTGGGAGAAGCACGTAAAATACTCGAAGACATTAAAGCAGGAAAAAGCAAATATCATTTTATTGAAATTATGGCTTGCTACGGTGGATGTATTGGAGGCGGAGGACAACCTCAACCTTGTAATACAGAAAATTTAAAATTACGTACAAAAGCATTAATTAAGACTGATGAAAATAAAAAAGTAAGAAAAAGTCATAAAAACAAAGCTGCACTTCAGATATATAAAGAATATTTAGGAGAATTTGGCAGCAAAAAAGCTCATAAATTATTGCACACAAAATATACAAAAAGAGAATATAAATAAGTGCAAAATAGATATGTCTGAAATATACAAAAAGAAACAAAAAAGAGACGCAGAATAATAGAAATAAGGAATATATATGAATGTAAAAAAAAGAGTATAAACAGGTGAAAAAGATGTATGAATATGTAAAGAAACTATCCAACTTAAATGTTTTTAATATGAGTAATTTTGAAGAGAATATTCATCTTGTAATATATAGCGTTGTTGTATTCTTTATTCCATTCATAATCGGTCATCCTCAATTATTAGTAGGAAGTATTGTTAATGCAGCATTAATTTTAAATGCTGTTTATATTAAAAATTATAAGTTATTACCTGTAATAATATTACCAAGCTTAGGTGTTCTTAGCAAAGGATTAATTTTTGGACCATTCACAGTATTTTTATTATACTTAGTCCCTTTTGTTTGGATTGGAAACGCAATTTTAGTTTATGCAACTAAATTATTTTATTTGAAAAGTAAAATTAACTATTTTGTTGCATTAGTTCTGTCAGCTGCTTTGAAAACAATGTTCTTATTTGGTGCTGCATATATGTTATTCAGATTCAACTTAATTCCTCTGCCGCTATTAACAGCAATGGGTATGCTTCAAATATATACAGCAATTATTGGTGGAGTTGCAGCTTTTGGAATAATCAAAGCACGAGAACTTCTTTAAATTTTTTATATTTTTCTTTTGCTATATCTTTTCCTTTTTTGCATAAATTATTATAATGCTCATCAATCTTTTTTAATGCAAGTTGCCTAAATTCTTCTTTTGAATTAGTCTCTTTTCTCCATTTATTACATTTTATTTTGAAAACATCATCATCAAAATTCCATAATTTATCAGCACATTTTACAATTTCACATTCTTTTGTCTTGGGACTACCTTTAGTCCCGTGATTTTTTATTATATCAAGAATTATTGTTATTTCTTTCTCCTCATTATAGTTATTCTTTTTTAAAAAATCTAATGTAATATTACATCCTTCTTCATGATGTCCTTTTTTCCCTTTAGTAATCCCAATATCATGTAGCCAAATACCAATTTCTATTGTTTCGCTCCAATTATCAGCTAATATTTTAGCACATTCAAGAACTTTTTTAGTATGGTAAAAAATAGAGTCACTTAATTGGTCTTTTGCAAATATTTTTACTTTATTTAATAAAATCACTTTCTTATTAGAATAACAAACATTCTTAAATCTTTCGTCGTCAAAATCGCAAACTATTTAAACATAAAAGTCTAATTCATTTCCTATGACAGTAGAAAAAGTAGACGGAGAAATCTGTCCGATTTGTAGAAAAAAAACATTGACGCTGATGGAAGATGATACTGAAGTTCCTTATTTTGGAAAATTATTTGTCTTCTCAATGACTTGTTCAAGTTGTAAATATCATAAAGCTGATGTTGAAGCTGCAGAGAAACATGACCCAGCTAAATTTACTGTTGAAATTGATTCTGAAGATGATATGAATATAAGAATTATTAAAAGTTCTGAAGCTACTGTCAAAATACCTCACGTTATTACAATTACGCCAGGTCCGGCATCTATTGGATTTGTTAGCAACATACAAGGACTTCTTGAAAGAGTAAAAAAAGCAATTGAAACAGCACGAGATGGCGAAGAAGACCCAGCAGCTAAGAAAAAAGCTAAAAATATGCTTAAAAAACTGCAAAAAGTAATGTGGGGCCAAGAGAAAATTAAGATTACAATTGAAGATCCTAGTGGAAATAGTGCTATTATATCTGATAAGGTTGTTAAGAAAAAACTTTAGTTTTTGATTTGGCTGTTTTAGAAAAATCTCATTTTTCGTAAGGTAGTAAAAAATAAGCTAAAATAACCTTACAAAAAGCTATTATTCTTAAGTAGTTTTATAAATGTTAATCCTTTAGCAATTCTTATGGGGAAAAAAAGAAAAAAGAAACAAGCATATTCTGATTCGTATGAAGAAAAGCTTGATGAATTTAATGATGAACAGACTGGGGGAGAATCATTAAGACCAAAAAAATATAGGGAAGAACCAATAACACCCGAGAAATACATAGCTCTGGTCAAAACTAATCTTCTATCATTTTACGATAAAATTCAAAATTTAACTGCTAATGAATTACGAAGAATTGAATTAAAAACTAATGAGTGGTATTCAGATTGTGTACATTATTATGAAGAAAAAGTTGTACCTAATGCCAGTACATTAGAAGATAAAGTTGATTCAATACATAATGCAAAAGATAATCATTTCTTGGAAGATGAAGATTTATTAAGTTGGAAGATGGCTTCAGAAACACAACATTTTTTACTTGCAGGAAAACGTGTTAAAGAACTTAACGAGATATATGATGTTATGGATTTTATAGGAAATTTCATGTATCTAAAACTTAAAGAAAATGTTTCAATAGAGAAAGTATTAATAAACAAAGATAACATTAATGTTTTTCAACACAAATTAGAATTAATAAGCACAGAAATAACACATTTAAATCGGGAAAACACACCAATATATCAAATACTACGTGGTTGGGCTGGAAAAAGAATTAAAAAGCTTAATATAAAAAAGACATTAAACATAAACAAAGGATTTGAAAATCAATCTATTCTATATGTATTTAATCATTTCAGTGAAATAGCGTCATCAAATGTTTATAAAAACTTAGAAAAGATTGCAATTAATGAAAAAAATAAAGAAAGAAAAGAAGTACTTAAA
>CAYZMD010000160.1:0-1139 GCA_964479425.1 uncultured Methanosarcinales archaeon
GCTATAAAATCATAATGCCATACTTGGGCTTTATTTGATAATGATTTTTTCATTTTGTTTTTTTATTGTATTTATTTCTTTTTTTATTGTTCCTTGAAAAGTATGTACTATAAATTCATATTCTAAATTATTTGTTTTTAAAATTATTGTATTCGTAATTTTAGTTATTGTATAATCAAATCTACTTAGTGTTTGAGGAAGATTAAAATCTCTACTATAACCATTTCGTGCAATTTTTGCTAAGTTTATTTCTGATTTTATTTTGTCTGCTAATTTTAAAATCAAAGTTTCTTCATTTGCTCTACTTATTGATTTAGCTTGAGTTGTTGAAAAAATTACTACTCCAATTAAAATTAAGAATCCTAAAGTAATTAAAAGCATAAATTCAAATGAAATTTGAGATTTTTTAAAAAATCTACATTTTATTCTGTAATCCATATGTAATCTCCTTTATTCTCAATAATTATATTATGTAATCCTTTGCTTGGCTTAATGCTTCCTTTTAATTCAATATCTGATTCTTTATGTATTTCATTAATTTTGTCGCCAAATTTGACTATAAATGTAATAGTTTTTTTCTCAATTATTATATTATTTATATTATTAGGGAAATTAATTGCAATAGTTGTTTTGCTAGGTTTTCCAAAATAGCTCATCTCTTGTGCTGCGTTAGCTATTTTTGAAGTTGCCTGATTAACTTGTTCTAGAATTATTTTCTCTGTGGAAGATTGGCTATATTGTAGATACATAATACTTAATGGAGTTAATAATAGTAATGTAAAACCTATAACTACTAAATATTCTAAACTCGATTGTGATTTTTTATACATTAGAGGTTAAATAATAAAAAATTATAAAAAAGGTTGTAACCATTGTTAAATTAAAACACATATTTAAAAGCCTCTTTTAGTTAATAAGTTTAAGAGGGGGACTGTATGATTAAAAAAAAGGGTAAATCATTATTTAATTCTAGAAAAGGTAGAAAGATTTCTAAAAGAAAAAAAACATCTGTGAAGGTTGTAAAGAAGAAAAAAGTCAAAAAAACTTTAAAAAAATCAATCAAGAAACCAACCTCTTTGAGAAAAATAAGAAAGTCACGTGATAAAATAAGTATTAAACAAGTAAAAAAAATAGGAGTT
>CAYZMD010000160.1:1239-3113 GCA_964479425.1 uncultured Methanosarcinales archaeon
AAACTTTTAAAAAAATCAAGTACGAAGACTACTTCTCTAAGAAAAATAAGAAAGTTACGTAATAAAATAAGTATTAAACAAGTAAAAAAAATAGGAGTTAAACTTTTAAAAAAATCAAGTACGAAGACTACTTCTCTAAGAAAAATAAGAAAGTCACGTATAAAAACAAATATTAAAGAAGTTAAAAATAAGAAAGTAAAAATTCAAAAAATATCTAGAAAGAAACAGCAAAAAACAAAACAATTCAGATTTATTACGAAGATTAAAAAAATATTTTCAAAAAAGGTCAAAAAAGGTAAAAAATCTAAATATAAAAAACCAATTCATGCAAAGAAAAAAAATGCTAAAAAAATAAGAATTCGTTTAGGACGTTGTGAGACCGAATTGGATGAACTTTTATATCTTGTAAATAAGCGAAAGGAAATCAGAATAACAGAGGTTGCAAAAATATATGACGTCCCTAAGGGGTTGGCTGAAGAATGGGCAAGAATCCTTGAGGATAACAATTTAATTAAAATTCATTATCCTATTATTGGTAGTTTAAGATTGAGGGCATTAAAGTGAATGTATTACAGGAATATAAATTGCATGTTGATCATGTTAATGTTTCTGTAAAAATTATTAAACCTGAAAATGAAGTACCAACATATTTTATTAAATTTCAAGAATTTCATCCTGCAACAAAAGCTTTTATTGAAGAAATAAAAGATGAACTAGTTGAAAATATTAAGATGACTGCGACTGAAGTTTTGGATGCAAAAAGCTTAATAATTCTTAAAGAAAGATTTAAGGAAAAAGCAAACAAATTAATTCAGAAAAAAATACCTCATATTCATACATCTACAAAAAAATATATTGTTGGTAGTTTACTCCATGAAATGTTAGGCCTTGGTCATTTAGAATTATTATTAGGCGATGAACATTTAGAAGAGATTGTTGTTAATAGTTCAAAAGAACCACTCTATGTTTTTCATAAAAAATATAAGTGGTTAATGACAAATGTCAGATTACCCACAGAAGCAAAAATCATGAATTATGCTCACATTATTGCTAGACGTGTGGGAAGACAAATTAATACTTTAAATCCATTGTTAGATGCACATTTAATGTCTGGAGATAGAGCTAATGCTGTACTCTATCCAATTTCAACAAAAGGAAATATAATTACAATTAGAAAATTTGCAAGAGATCCATGGACTGTTGTCGATTTTGTTAAGAATGGAACTTGTTCAAGCTATATCTTTGCTTTGCTTTGGACTGCTATTCAATATGAAATGAATATGCTAATAAGTGGTGGTACTGCTGCAGGTAAAACTTCTATGCTTAATGTACTAAGTGCTTTTTTTCCTCCTGCTCAAAGAATCATTAGCATTGAAGATACAAGAGAAATTCAACTTCCACAATATTTACATTGGATTCCAATGACTACAAAACAGGATAATACAGAGAATAAAGGAAGCGTTACTATGCTTGATCTATTGATAAATAGTTTAAGGATGAGACCTGATAGAATCATTGTTGGAGAGATGCGAAGAAAAAGAGAAGCAGAAGTATTATTTGAAGGTATGAATACAGGACATAGTGTTTATGCTACTATTCACGCAGACTCTGTTCAACAAACTGTTAGAAGGCTTGTTAATCCACCTATTGAATTACCTGAAATGATGTTAGACGGACTTAACCTAAATGTAGTTATGTTTAGAGATAGAAGAAGTGGAAAGAGGATTGTACATCAAATTGGTGAATTTGTTGTAAAAGGAAAAGGAAAGGAAAGTCATATTGAACCTAATATATTATTTGAATGGGATCCAAAAACTAAAAAACAAAAATTGAAACATAAAAGTTCAAAATTATACAAAGATTTGACAAAGCAT
>CAYZMD010000161.1:0-3108 GCA_964479425.1 uncultured Methanosarcinales archaeon
ATTTACATGGCACAATCTATTTTGGGTGGGAGTTTAAGACTTTTGTCCCACAGTCGATTTTATGACAAACTTTAAATAATCTAAAATTAAGAATTATTAAATGGTACATCACGGAGCTGGATTGCATCATCTACATAAGCGTGTTAGGGATAAGAGGAAATTAACTAAGACACAAAAATGGATGGATCGTTTAGTATATGTTGGGGCAGTTGTTGGACCACTATTAACATTGCCTCAAATTCTAAAAGTTTGGATTGGAAAATCTGCAGCAGGACTTTCATTAATTAGTTGGGCGTCATATTTAGTTGGAGCAGTATTCTGGTTAGCATACGGTATTGTTCATAAAGAAAAACCAATTATTGTTACGTTTGCTGGTTGGATTGTCGTGTATGCTTTGGTTATAGTTGGAATTGTTATTTATGGTTAGTTTTGTTCTATAATGTGAAATTAAAAATTTAATTTTGTAAATATAAAAATAATAATAAGTCCCTGGGTTGATGTGCACCAACCTTTTAGACAAGCTAAAACGTTGACGAAAATATTGCAGATTTCGTTCCTCAATCATGCGAAAAAGAAAGATAAAAAAAAAGAAACAAAAGCCCCTGGGGAGAGTTGCACTCCCGACCTGCGCTTTACGAGAGCGCCGCTATAGCTACTAAGCCACAGAGGCATGTAGTTTAGAAATTTCTTTGTATTTATAAAATTGTGGGCTTGACTGAAGGGAAACTTTGAATTTATTCAAAGGCTTAGAAATATGAAGTATTTCAAAGACCCACTTAAGTGTCAACTGATTATTCAGTTGGCGTCTAAATCATAGAGGCATGTATAATTATTGTTTCAAGCTTGCCAAAATTTCTGCTTTATCTTTAAACTTTTTTTGACAATCAAAGCAAATTATGTGTTTTTTACCGTTCTCATCTTTTACATGAGTGCCTTTTATCTTGTCTAAAAATGTGGTTGCAATTCCAGCTTTACATATTTCGCATTTCATAACATAATAGAAAAAGGCTTGTCTTTTAAATGTTATTATTTCAAAGACTTCAATAATTGTAATTTTCTATTGACAACTGATTTTAACCAAGGTATTTTGTTGATGTACTTGACATTTTCACTAGAAAATACAATTCCGTAATTTACATAGCCATTGATTGCAGTATCGACAAGAGCTTGTCTGAGACAAAAGCTATAATCCATATTGGCTTTATTTACTGCGTTACTTTTCTCACAAAAATCAGGTTGCATACACATTTTTTCACAAAATTTTGTTCCTTCATAATTAAATTTTTCTTTAGGAACATAAACTCCGGCTTTTAATTCAAAATAATTTCTTATATAGTCATTTAACAAAGCTTGTCCAAGTATATTTTTAATAGGCGATCTAAATAAAATAGTATCATTAGCTTTTACTTGCATTTTTTTCCAATCGTCGTGAGGAGTTCCTTCTTTTGTGACAATAAATTCCAAAGCTATTCCAATACCATCAGCACCATTTTGTAGAATTGATTTGTAGTCTTTCTCTGGTACGCCACAAGCAATTAATTTTGCAATTTTATATTTTCTTTGATATATTGGATAATTATCAATAATCTTTTGAATATAAGCTTCATCAATTTCAGCTCCTTTTGTTTCTTTCATGTATATTTTTCCAACTATTCCCTTGAAAGAATCATTTATAATTTCTTCTGTTGATTTTAGTTGTTGTGAATTTGTTACATCCAGATACCCTACTGCTTCTCCTCCTTCAACATGAATTTCTTTAACATTTGGATTAAATGCTAGTTTGATAATATCTATAGGAGTACTAAGTTTTGGTATAATATTTGCTTTAATCTTTTTGTATTCATTAATTTTATCTATTAAATTCATATCAATTCCTGCTGACATAACGATATAATCAACTATTTTTTCATCGCATAGTTGAACTAAATCTTCAAATTGTCTATCAAAAACCATTAAATTGACGCCAAGTTTTCCTCTGCCTTTTTTTTTTGTCTTTGCATCGTCTATATGATTACATAATTCATCCAAAGTTAAGTTAGCTCCACCTATAGTTGCATCTACTCCTAAATCTCTTAATTTTTTACAGAATTTGCCGCCTGTAACTCCAACTCCAGCCCCTAGGCCTCTTAGAATAGGCGAACGAATAGGTTTCATAGAAAAAATAATTATAACTGATTATATAAGTCTTCTTTATGGATTTTGAGTAGTAAAACCTTGAGCGTCTTCATGAAATTCAATATTTATGAAAAACTTTTCTAATCTTTTTTCTACTTCTTTTGGAAAATCTCTGCCGCTTTTTACATTAGGTCTTGGTGTATAATGATATAATTTCCCATGTGGTTTTAACACTCTTTTTAGTTCTGTATAAAATTCGCTTGAGTATAACATCGGAGCGTATTTGAAAGTTGGTGGATCGTGAATAATTACGTCGTATGTATTGTCTTTAATCTTTTTTATCTCTTCAAAAATATCTTTGTTATTTACTTTAATTTTATCTTCAAATAATTCTTTTGAGTATGGATTAAATTTAGCAATATCTATCATGTTTTTATCAATTTCAAAAACATCAACGTCGCATTTTTTTGATAATAGTGTTGCAGTATAACCTGCACCCATACAAGTATCTAGTGCTTTGCCTTTTATCTCTCCTAACGCTCTTAACTTTGCTTTTGTATCTTGTTTTGGACTTGAAAAAGAAACTTTATGCATTGGTGTTGAAGATATCGTTACAGTTGGCCAATCTTTTGTTGGTACTAATTTGTATAATCTATTAGTTTTTTGAGAAAAGATTTCTACTGGTTTTAATTCATTATTATCAATATAATATACGGTATTGTCTACTATTTTTATGTTTATATTTACTTTTTTTTCATCAATGATTAAAAAATCACCATCGATTTTCACTTTTCGTTTACTTTTTCCTAAATCAGTTGGGATTTCTAACTCTACTTGTCTTCCTAAGAAAAGGTTCAGATATTTGAGTTCTTTGTATGAAATAAGCATATATGGCATATATATTAATTATTTTTATAAGTCTTGCCTATTATAGGCAAGACTTATAAAAATAATTAATATATATGCCATAAATATAAATTATTTTTATAAGTC
>CAYZMD010000162.1:0-3088 GCA_964479425.1 uncultured Methanosarcinales archaeon
TTAGATACATAGTAGAAATCATACAAACTTTTAATTTTTTATCATTTAACATTTGTAAAAGAGCCTATACCATTTAATAAAATTCGCAATTCCCTCTTCAATATTTGTTTCAGGATTAAATTTCAATATCTTTTTTGATTTCTTAATATCAGCATATGTAACCATAACATCACCAGCTTGCATAGGCATTAAATTCTTTTTAGCTTTTTTACCAATTGTTTTCTCAATGATTTGAATAAACTTTCCAAGTTTAATTGGCTTATTATTTCCCAAATTAAAGATTGCATATTTTTGAGGTTTATTAATCGCTGCAATTATTCCTTTTACAATGTCTGCTACATAAGTAAAGTCTCTTTTCATATTGCCTCTATTATAAACATCAATAGGTTTACCTTCAATAATATTTTTAGTAAACTTAAATAAAGCCATATCGGGTCTTCCCCATGGTCCATATACTGTAAAAAATCTCAACCCAGTACAATTTAGTCCGTATAAATGACTATACGCATGAGCATATAATTCATTACACTTTTTAGTTGCTGCATAAAAACTGACAGGACTATCAACATTATCATCTTCAGAGAATGGAACTTTTTTATTCCCACCATATACAGAAGATGAACTTGCATAAACAATATCTTTTACATTATTTCTTTTAGCTGCTTCAAAAACATTTAATGTACCTAAATTATTCCATAATTCATACCTAAAGGGATCTTTTATACTATATCTAACGCCAGCTTGCGCCGCCAAATGACAAATTTTATCAAATTTATACTTTTTAAAAATTTTCATTAAACTTTTAAAATCAGAAATATCAGATTTATAGATTTTTAAATTCTTATGTTTCTTAATCTGACTCATCCTAGCGTGCTTTATCTTAGGATCATAATAATCATTAAAATTATCAACTATTATAACTTTATCTCCTCTTTCAAGCAAAACTTTAGTGACATGAAACCCAATAAAACCTGCTCCTCCAGTAACTAGTATAGTCTTCATGATTGATATAAATTAATAATTATTATATAAATCTTACTCATAAATATTTTTAATTCACTTATTTAAGATATTATAAACTCCTCAAAGCTTTCAATATCCTTTTTTTGCACGTTTCAAAATCATCATATATATTTGTAAGACGTTTCATTTCTTCATCATATATGCTTTTTTTCTCTTCTAACTTATGCTTAAATTCATCAATATCAAAAACTTTATCATAAATTTTTAATTTTTTATTTACAAGGTCAATAGATATAGAAACTCCATTAATCAACAATTCATTCATATCATAAACATCTCTTGCTTTATATCTAGTCATTATTGCACGTATCTTTTCAGATAATATTTCTTCTTCATTTAACCCTAATATAAAATAATTTGATAAATCAAAATAAATTGGACGTATAACCTTTTTTATAGGTTCTTTAAATACATCTTTATTTCTAAAATCAAATGAAAGCTTACACTTAGATCTCTCAGTTCCATCAAAAAGAATTCCTTTAAAACGTATACTAAAACTCGCACCAAACCTTGTTTTATTATAATCTATGATTTTTACTTCAAATATATCTTCAACAAAATTAATTATTTCTTTTATATCTATATCAACATAATTAAAATCTAAATCTTCAGAAAATCTTTTTATACCATAACATTTTTGAAGGCACGTTCCTCCTTTAAAATATATCGAATTATATTTTTCAAATAATTTAGCTAATATAAAATGTTGATAATAATCAAGTTCTAATTGCCCTAAATTATAATTCAACTTTGGAATATATACTTTTAATTCATTTTTCTCCATTATCAACATCCTCATTTATTATTATTTTCCATTTCTCATTCCTAACGCCTTTACTTTGTAAATTTTTATTAAATTTTTCAAATTTATTATTAAATTTCATTTTTTTCAATTCTATTCCATTAAGTTCCATCAAATACCCTATTCTTTTATTTAATACTGAAGAATCTATCTTTTTTAAATACATACAAAGTATTTCAATATTTATTTCATCTTTAAATTTCCTAATAAAATCATTAACATCAGTCAAATATACTTTCGATGAAAAATATACACAATCAATTATAGTTTTTTCAATATTCGAAATAAATACATCAGTATTGTTTATTTTTATTTTCTTAAAACCAAAAAACATCTTTTTTTTAACATTATGAAATATTATTTTCATTTCATCAAGCGACTGATTATTAAGTATATTTTTAGTTATCAAATCCAAATTATTAAAACGCTGTGTAGTACTCTCGTAATACTCTAAAGCAGAATATAAAGCAATATAAGTATTCTTATACAACTTTTGAAAATTAAATTTATTAAATATATTATTAAGAGAATAATATCCTTTCTTTAAATGAAATATTTTTTGTTGTTTAGAAAGTAAACTAAGCTTATTTTTCACAACATCCTTTGATTGCCCAGTCAATTTCACTACATCATTCAATGTAAATATATCTAAATTAAGCTTCAAAAGTTCATTTTTCATATTTAGAAAATTCATATAAAAAGAAATAACAACACAAATATATAAAACTTTCGTTAAATCAAAGTAAATATAAACACTTACTTTCGTTTATTAGAAGTTAACATAAAAACAAATGAAAAATTAACTTACAAACAAAATAAAATTCCAACCAGCAAATTCACATTAATCTAAGCATATCTTTAGCAAATTCCAAAAACCCTTCCTGCTTCTCTTGCTTAAACATAGCTTTTACTATCACAGGAGTTGTAAAAGATGATTTCCAGCTTTGAATTGGCTTAAGTTCTTTTCTCATAAGAAAAGCAGTCTTTACATGAAAATTAATATCACCCTGAACAGGACACGGATATAAGTAGGCTTTATTATTGCTAGCCTTCTTAATAGCATAACACATATGAAGACCTTTTTCTTTAACCTTTTTCCAAGAGCTTGCAGGCATCGGATAATGATTAAAATTCTTATTTAAGTGCTTTATCTCTTCATTTCTAAGATCAAGAAGCCTATTACTTTCAATCATCACATTTTTTGCAAGAATCGGGTCATAAAACGCCGCCCCTCCCTTAATAGGATTATCAGGATTTTGAGAA
>CAYZMD010000163.1:0-3054 GCA_964479425.1 uncultured Methanosarcinales archaeon
TTAGAAGCTATAGCTTCTGGGACACCAAAAATTTATAATTTTTAAGTGTACCAACAGCAAAAGTTATAAATTTCATTTGCGGTTCAGTATATTACTAATTATATCTATTATTAAAAAAACAAATAAATTATTTTAAAAAATTAAGTCTTTCTTATTTTAGCAACAAAAAAACCTTGAGTATTAGTCAAATTAGGCCAAAAACGCTTACATCTGGATATTTCAGGTCTTAATTGCTTAGAAAAAACATTAACTATTCCCTTAGAACCAATCTTTGCCTCAATTTTTTCAATTTTAACATTAAAGTTATCCATTACCCAATTAATATTTTCTTCATTCTCTTCAGGCTCTAATGAACAAGTAGAATAAACTAAAATTCCGTCTTTTTTCAATACAGACATTGCTGCCGCCAGTAATTCCCTTTGCAATTTAGCACTCTTTTGTATGCCTTCGATATCCCGCTTATTGAACCAATTAGCGTCTATAACAAAATTCCCCGAGCAAGGTGCATCAAGTAATATTTTATCAAATTTCATATTTAACTTTTTAACTTTAGTTGCATCCATATTATAGACAACACAATTACTAACACCCATTCTTTGCAAATTATTATTTAATGAATCTAGCCTATTCTTATTTCTTTCAAGAGCAACTATTGTCCCAGTATTCTTCATATATTGTGCTAATTGAGTTGTTTTTCCACCAGGAGCAGCAGCCATATCCAAAACAACCTCATTTTTTTTTGGTTCTAAAGCATCAACAACAAATTGACTAGCAGCTTCTTGTAAAAAATAGAAACCTTGCAAATATTCAGGAGTTGCGCCAAGTGAGAAAAAACTCTTATAAAAGAATCCATTTTCAAGCCACTCAATTTCTTCAAGAGTTATCCTCTTTTTAGTCAATCTCTCAATTAATTCTTTTTTAGAAATACGTAGAGTGTTAACTCTAATACTTTTCTTCAGACTTACATGCTCTGGATCAATCTTCTGTCCAAATTGTTCATATCGTTTTAAAAATTTATTCATCTATATCAACTACTACTGTTTTATCTTTTGTGTTCAATTCTTTAATAAGCTTATGGTCTTTAAGCTTCTTTTTTATTTCTTTCATTGATAATTTTTTACTTGCTTTGTCTAATTCCTCTAAAACTTCAGAGATTAACGGATAATGTGAGTAAATAAGATCTGCTTTCTTTCTATTTAATTCCTCATCCTTTTCAAGCTTTCGGATATTTTTATTTTGACTATCAACCATTCTTTCATACTTAGCAATCTCCTTATTTTCTACTTTCTTTACAGCATCTTTTTTAACTTCAGAAAAAACACTATCAATAGCATCAGAATACGTTTCAAATCCCTGATGATTTTTATCAGCATACTTTAATAATTTCATAGGCACAATATCTTTACCATTATCAACTATATTAGCATCAATATCTAATTTTCTTAATTTTTTAATTGCATCAAACAATTCTTTTATCTTCTTAAATTTCTTAGGAATAATATTTTTATCTACATTTGCAAGTAAACAAATTTCCTCAGCATAAATACCTCCCAAACCTAAACTTAAAGCCATAGCCTTAACAATAGATTCCTTTTCGGTATTATCAAACAGTCTAATTAGATCAACTTCTTTTAGTTTTAAAAAATTATACTCTTGTTTTGGATAAATATATTTTTCTTTAGGCTTTACTGTCCTATCTTTCCATTTTTTATAGTCTGTTGCTGATAAAATAATACCATCTTCTAGTAAAAGAATATTTCCCTTCCCAAAAATTTCAAATACAAGTGAATATTTTTTTTCTTTAGTCTCTAATTTTATTTCAACAATTCTCTCAAAGTCCAATTGATTTACTTCCCGTATTCTAGAATTTGTCAAATACTTTCGTAGATACATACAAAATCCTGGCGGTTTTTCAGCATTAGTTTTGTGTTTTGTTAAGTAAATAGCCTTGCCTGCAATTATTTTCAATAGTTGTTTCCCATGATTAGACACATGTAATTGCAACAATAATTCATTAGAAACTGGTTGAAAAATTTTATCTATCTTTCCACCTATTAAAAATTGCAATTCCTTAATAATTGCTGCCACTTCCAAAGATGCTAATTGGTTTTTCATATTAATCATTACCTATAGACATTAATATACTGAACCACAAATGAATTTATAACTTTTGCGGTTGGTACACTTAAAAATTATAAATTTTTGGTGTCCCATAAGCTATAGCTTCTAAAGATATACTAGTCTGTAAAAATAATTATAAATTTTACTTACGAACCAGTATAAATCATTTCCTTTTCAATCTTGTTTTTCCGACATTCTTGCGTTTTTCAGCTGTTAATTTATTATGTCTTTTTTTATGTTGTACCCAAAGATTCTTTCTTTTTGAACGAACAAATTTTGCTTCTATCGCACTATAAACTTTATGCAATCCATGTAAAATATTATCATCCATAACATCATCTTTCTTTTTTAACCTAGTTTTTCCTACGGTCTTATGCTTTTCAACTGTTAATTTATTATGTCTTTTTTTATGTTTCATCCAAAGATTTTTTCTATTTGAAGAAACAAATTTTGATCCTATCGCTTCGTAAAGTCTATGCAATCTATGTAAAATATTATCATCAACAGATTCATCTCTTTTTCTTTCTAAAAAACAATATAATTTTTCTTTATGAATCTTTAAATCTGCCAAAATAGTCAGTAGTTGTATTTTCTTAAGTTTTGAATTAACACCCAAAGGTAATTCTTGAATTTCATTAATAATCTTTTTAATTTTTCTGTTAACAGAATATCTTCTTATTTTCTTTGATAAACATAATAATATTATAAAAATAAAAATAAATAACACAATTAAAATTAATGTTTTAAACACCTTCATAAAGATACTATCTGTTTCTTTTATACGCGCAACAACTTCGCTAACAACTGTAATTTTACTTACTTCCAGTTTTACTTTATTATTTGCAAATCCACCAAATAAGAATAATAAATCATATTCACCATCCCCATCAATATCAACCTTCGATGGTTTATTAACAAATAAATAATATATTT
>CAYZMD010000164.1:0-3045 GCA_964479425.1 uncultured Methanosarcinales archaeon
GCAGTACATTGCATTAATGCAATTTGGTTATTCCCTTCTTCTTTTATTGCAGAAATTGCTTTATTTATATCTGTAATATTTGCTGCTCCTGTAGATATAATTATCGGTTTATTTGTTTTGGCAATATGTTTGATTAAAGGTATATGTGAAATAGAGTATGATGAAATTTTATATGCTTTAATATTTATTTTCTCTAATTCATCAACTGATTCTTCGTCAAATGGTGTACATAAGAAAATAATATTTTTTTTATCGCAATAATCCTTTAATTTTTTTAGCCAGTCAATAGGTAATTCCATTTCAGAAATAATTTTATTTATTGATTTATCTTTTCCAATGTAGTCTGCATCTCCTGCATTATCTACATATAATTTAGTTGATTTATATAATTGAAATTTAACTGAATCTGCATTTGCTTTAACCGCTATATCTATTAGTTTAAGTGCATGTCTGTAGTTCTCTTCGGGATTATCTGAAATTCTAAAATTTGCACCTGCTTCAGCTATTACAAATACTGGTCCCCTAATACTTATTATTTTATTTCCTATTTTAATCATTTTAAGTTAGCCTTTTAAATCCCGAATGGCATACTGGTCCTTTAAGCATTTCTTTTACTTTATTATTAGAAATGGCATATAATATTTTTTTAAATGCGATATCTACTGCTGTTAAATATTTATCTACATGTTCTTTTTTATGGGCATAAGATGCATAAAAGGCATTAGTTGCTAAAAAACCTTGTTCAAGCATAATTTGGATGAATAATGTTTTTAATTCAAGAGTATTTTTATATTCAAAATCAAAGTGCCCTAATGGAAAAATACCTGAGACATGAATTTTTAGGTTATTTTTATTTGCTAAATCTTTCCAACCTTCCTGTACCATTTTTCCCATTTTTTCAAAATGTTTAATTGCATTTGTATCTCTTATTTTTTTTATTGTTGCAAGTGCTGCGCTTGGTCCAATACGTTCAGTCCAATATGTGCTGCTAATAAATATTTCTTGAGCAATATCCATAACTTCATTTCCTACGATTGCAGCCATAGGATACCCGTTACTCATTCCTTTTGCAAAAACTGCAATATCTGGATTTACCCCTAGTTTTAAATGTGCTCCTCCTACATTTAGTCTAAATCCCGAAGTAATTTCATCAAAGACTAAAACAATATTTTTTTCTTTTGTGATTTTTCTAATCTCTTCTAAAAATCCTTTTTTTGGGAAAAAGTTTCTAATTGGTTCCATAATTACTGCGGCAATTTTGCTATCATGTTTTTTAATTAATTCTTTGAAAGTTTCAATGTTATTATATTCAAATGGTAGCGCTGTTCCTTTTAGCCCTCTTGGAACTCCTCTTGATTCGAGTCCAGGTAGTAAATGCCCATCTAATTTTGCTTCATCTCCTAAATTTGCAGCTAAATACCAATCGTGCCAGCCATGATATCCGCAGAATAGAATTATATCTTTGTTAGTTGATGCCCTTGCAATTCTTACTGCTATACTCATTGCTTCACCACCTGTTCTTGCAAACCTAACAAGTGAGGCCCATTTATGTATTTTTAATAATTCTTCCGCAAGTTCTACTTCTTCTGGTGGATTTAATGTCGTCATTGATCCATTTTTGACAACATCAGTTATAATTTCGTTAATATCTTCGTCTGCATAACCAAGTGTACAAGCTCCAATGCCCATATAACTCATATCAATATATTTTTTATCATCTAAATCCCATATCTCGCAGCCTTTAGCTTTTTTATAATATGCTGGCCATAAGTTAGGCAAAAACATTTCTGGACGTTTTGATAATAACTGCGTTCCGCCTGGGATAATTTTTTTTGCTTTTTCATATAGTTTTTGTGATTCCATTTTATTTTCCTCGGTCTTCTCTTAATGATTTAGTGTATCCTTCATTTCTTTTAAATTCTTGATTAATATCCAATATCTTAGGATTAGATTTAATTGTGTTTATTAATTCTTCAAAGTTAAAATCATATTTGCCAATTTTTGAATATATTTGGTTAAGTAATATTAAATCTTCTTTTTCATCTAAAGTAAACCTTAAACTAGAGTAATTTATTTCATTTGATAAGTTAATAATTTTAAATTTATTTGCATTATTATAGATGTAAGGTGTTACATGTTCTCTTTCGGATCTTTTTTTTGCATTTTCCCAACATTCTTTTAAAACTTTAAATTTTATTACTTCTACATCTAAACCATCCGGAAATGTTGGTGGATGGATGTTTGATGCATAGTCAGCATTTGTATCAATTTGTAGTGAAATAACCTTATCAACAATTTCTGGATCTAAAAAAGGGCAATCTCCTGTTATTCTAATAATTAGGTATGGTTGCATATCTTTAGTTGCTTGATAAAATCTATCAAGAACATCATTTTCGTTGCCTTTATATGATTTTATTTTAAATTCATTTGCTCTTTCAATTAATATGTTATTATTCTCATTAGTTGAAGTAGCAAGTACTATTTCATTAATTAATTTTGATTTTTTTAGCCTATGTATTACGTGCCACAATATGCTTTTCTCACCTATTAACATATCCATTTTTCCCGGTAATCGTGTTGATCCCATTCTTGCTTGGATTACAGCAACAATTTTCATTCTAATCTCCATTTGCTAGGTATCAAAATGTTTTCATCATCTACTTGAAAATCCTCAAGCCCATTTATTTCACAATCATAATTTACATTTTCTTCAAGATTATTTAGGCTGTCTACTCCTATTATTACTTTATCTATAAAATTATTACTTGCTGCAAAATTTATACAAATTGAACTTATTTTTGTATTGTTTTTAATTGCTAGTTTTTGAATATTAATAATTTTATCTTTAACCTTACTGAAAAAAGGAGGTATTTCTTTTTTAAAAAATAGCCCTTGTAAAAAAACACTTCTTACATGTATTTCAATCTGTTTCTCTTTAAGTTTTGAAAAATATTTTTCAAATCTTCTATCAAAAATATTATAGGGAATTTGAAGAATATCAAAATTAATTTTGTTTTCTAAAAGAAAGTCTAATTCTTTAGGGTA
>CAYZMD010000165.1:0-3017 GCA_964479425.1 uncultured Methanosarcinales archaeon
ATCTTTTCATTCATTAATTCAAATCTGAAATCTTGAGAAGTTAGACCTCCTTCAATCCTAGTAACATAGTATTTTTTGTGTGTAGGTGCTCTAATTCGAACTATTTCTTTTATTTCTTTTGCCATTTTATACCTCTTATGCAGCGTTCATTAAACTCTGTTTTCCTACTAAAAATTCAGATTTATAATATTCATCTGATTTGGTACACTTTTTATTATTACAATATTTTATTGTTAAATTCAATTGTTTAGGTTCTAATTTCTCTTCTTTTAATTCTTCATTTATAGCACTATCAAATATTTCAATAAATTGTTTAATATATTGAGATTCTTCATTTAATGAAAATAATTTAGTTTTACCAATAGTTCTCGTTTTGACTATATAATTCTGTTTAAGAAAAAATTTTTCCCAAATTGAATAAATAGTTGACTTAGCTAAATTAGTATATTCGACAATATCAGTAATACTAAATTCAAGTCCTCTTCCCTCTATAAACACTTCTAAAATTTTCATTTCAGTACTATAACCCACTCTATCCAGAAAAATCGATATGTCTTCACTCATTGCATTAAGACAACCATTTACATATATAAAAGTATCGGAAATCAAACGATATTGTTCGATTTTAAAGAATTAAGTCACAATTATTTTAATAATATATTAAATTAATAAAAAAACAAGTATTTAAATGTTATTATTAATTTAGTAATAAAATGAGTGACGAAAAAACAGTAAAAGGTTTACGTTCAGTTTTAAGAACTATGTTAAATAAAAAACAGTTTAGAGGCAAACATACACCTTATGATACTGCCACTCGATGTTTAAAACATATTCCTAAACCATCTAAATTAAAAATTGAGAAATTTATTAAGAAATCAGATTGGATAATTATAGATCCCCATAAAAATCGAGATGTTCATGTATATTTAGACTGCAAAAAAAAAAGTGAAATTGCTAATTTTTTAGTTTGTGATGAAGAAGAAGCAATAGAAACAATAAATTCTGTAACCAATTAGATAAATAAAGTGCTAGATTATTTATTTAGTATCAAAATTTATTATGTAAAATACACATTATTATGCGTAGAATAAATTTACATATAAACTTTACAAAAAAACACCCCTAATCCAAAACCAAAAAATTAGGATTCTTCACTTTCTGCTTTAGACGAGACCCCAAACACCCAAAAAAGAACCCTATACTGTCTATATTCAGCCAATAGAGCAAAAAAAGAACCCAATTTTCAGCCCGGAGTATAAGGTACAAAAACTGGGTTCTTCAAAGTGCTTTTAGTTATTGGTTGCAAATTCTAAGACTTCATCTTTAAATCCTAACTCCCTAACTTTACTAAGCAAATGATTCTTGATTGAAGGCTCTTTCATAAGCTCGCTCATAACCATGTTAGTAATCTTTTTCTTTTGTTCATTTTCTTCAAAGTCTACTGCTGTCCTAGAATCCAAAATCAAAGCGCACCTTTCACAATGTTTTTTGTCATGTGGATTTATGAACTCACATCTTGGACATTGAATTGGTTTATCTTTTACAACAACATCCCTATCAGACTTTATACCATTCATGTTTAGTATTGCGCCTTCAATATCTCTTCCATTAAGATGTACATATGATGCAGGCATTCCACTTCCTTGAATCCATCCGAAGTATTGGTTCATTTGAAACTCAGTTAAGTGCGAAGCCAATTCAGTTGCACGGCTATGCCTGAAAATATGCGGGTTGCATCTTTTATTGATGTTAGCCTTCTTACATAATCTTGAAATCAACATTCTAAAAGTGCAATAAAGCATTTGTTGTCCTTTATGATAATTTCCTCTATTAATCCAAATAGGAGCTGTTGGGTCTTTTCTGTTTGGATGATTGTCAATATATACTCTTAAAGCAGAAGTACTCTTAACAAGCCTAATCTTACGACTACCAGTTTTTCCAATTACAGTTATGACAACGCCAAGATTATCAAAGACAACATTACCAACCCTTAAAGAAGCAATTTCACCAATACGACATCCAGATTCATAAAGAACTGTAATTAAACATTTATCTCTAATGTTATCACAGGTATCTAATATTTTCTGAATGTCTTCTTGAGTAAGAAGTTCACCATCACCAGGCAGTTTCTTTTCAGAACCAGAGATATGAATTTTCATCCATGCAACAGATTCAGGAAGCACACCATCATTAAGCCAAGTAAGATATTTCTTTAAAACAACTTTAAAGATTTGACTTGTCCATGGCGAATAATCTTTCTGATTAAGAAAACCAACAAAATCAGAGACATCGTCTTTTGTAAAAAATGTTGGGTCTTTTTTGGAATACTTGATTATGTAATACAGTGTTTCCATATACTTTAAAATTCTACCTTTGCTCAAATTACGCACATAAAGATGTCCTTTAAACTTGCGTATCTTGTCTTTTGTTTCTTCTGAAATAAAGTCAAACTCGTTTATCTTTACATCATAACGAGCAATTTTTTTATCCCACTTATAGATGTCAATTTTCTTTAGCATTTTCTTATACCTCCTAACATCTATAGGTTTGTCATAGTATAAACGCCTATCTCGGCGTTTGTGTTACAGCTATCAGCGTATAACACAGAGTCCAACGTTTTAGCTCGAACCGTACTAAACATAGAATTTAACGCTCTCATGAACCAACGTATAATATAAGAAAATACGCCACGGCCCGGATGTGTAACCAACTGAAAGCTCGGTTGACAAGCTGTGAGTTTCACTACGTTCAACATCACTAAAAAGAAAATATGAACGCTACGGCCCGGATTTGAACCAGGATATCCCGGAGGAAACAAGCTCTCAAGGCTAGCGCAGTACCAGATTGTGCCACCGCAGCATATAACTACAAATTCTAGAATGCATATTTAAATTTAACTGTTGCATAGGCAATTGAATGTCAATATGTTTGATGTTTAGATATATAGCTTTAATAACCTTAAAATGCTATGACTTCTATAGAAAACTTTAAAAACAACCTGTTTACTCTTTATAACT
>CAYZMD010000166.1:0-3017 GCA_964479425.1 uncultured Methanosarcinales archaeon
CCCTTATTTTTTTCTAAAACCTAAATTTACGGGAGAGCATTATTGGGGTTTAGGTATAAGAGGAATCTCTAAAAAGATATTTAGAAGGCATGCAAAAAAAGCAGGGCTTAAAATAATTAAAGAATTTAGAGAACCTCTCTATCCGCATCATTATTATTTTGTTATGAAAAAAATATAATTTTTATTTCATTATTTTTTCGTAGAAATCATTCATTTTTTTTCCATATTCTTTCCAAGAAAGCTTTTCAGTTATTTTTCTACCTTTATTTCCCATTTTGTCTCTTAGTTTGGGACTATTGTATAATATTTTAATTTTGTTTTTAATTGATTTTGCATCCTTTATTGGAACTATAAATCCTGCTTCTTTATCTTTAAAAGCAGGACCTGCATTCTCTGTTGTTATTATTGGTAGGCTAGAAGACATAGCTTCATAAAGAACTTTTGCTGAACTTTCAAATAATGATGGGAATATAAATACATCTGATTTTTGATAGTATTTTACGGGATCAACAAACCCTTTGAATTTTATACTATTATCTTTATTCTTATTTACTATTTTTTTCATATCTGGTGAAATTCTGCCGCAAAAAATAAGTTCTGCATTTTTGAGTTTAGCATTTTTCCATGCTTCTAATAAATACTTTATTCCTTTTCTATTTGTAATCATTCCTACATAAAGGCATATAAATTTAGAAGATTCTTTTTGTTTATTTTTTTTAAATTTTGTTATATCTACTCCATGATTTAATTTAATCATTTTGTGTTTAGGAACGCCTGCATTGACATAAGTTTTTATTACAAAATCAGATGATGCTACGATATAATCTGCATAGCTTAACATTTTTTTAAATTTTTTAAAAAACTCTTTAGTTTTTTTCTCAGATGCCCCCCAGTCTTCTTTTTGCATGATGTAACTTGTTTCCGGATGCGCCATTTGAGTATCAAGAATATTGATGTTCCCTATTTTTTTAGATTTTTTCAATAAAGGTTCTGAATAATCGTAAATGTGGAAAATATCGCATTTTTCTACTTTATTTTTTGCTAGAATACCAAATAGATTAAGATTTATTAAATATGCTGGAAATTTTAATGTAATAAATTGATTAATTGCTGTTAATGCAAGATTAAACGGTCTATATAATGGAAAAACCTTTTTAATAAAAGTTTTAGGAATTATGGTTTGACAATTCCCTCTAGATATTATTTTTTTTAAGTACTTTCTCTTATATGCTTCTTTAGCAACTTGATATGTTCTAAAACCGATATTCCCATGTTTTCCTAAGTCCGAATTTGTAGCATATATTACTTTCATTTTAATATTATATAAAAAAGAATAGTCCTTTATATTATTTTAGTTTTTTAAAATAGTTGAGGTTAATTAAATCCTCACTTAGTCCATTTCTTTTTGGCGTTTCAACAGTGATTAACGAATTGTTGGGAATTGCTTCTTTTATTTTAGCTAAAGGGAAATCTCCTTTGTTAAAACTTAAATGCTTATCTATGTCTGAATTAAAATCACCATCGCATATGTGTATCATAAATGGTTTGAGTTTTAAAAAATCATTTAAATTTGTAAATTTATCAATATTAAGATAGTTTGCTGATGCAAATGTATGTGCAATATCAATACATACCTTTAGGTTAAACTTATTTACTAATTTTTTAAATTGTTCAAGACTAGCGTAAGGTAGTTCATATTTTTTATCAAAACTAATGCAAGGTATGTTTTCCATAATTATATCTATCTTTTCTTCTTTTATTTTTTTTATATTTGATTCTAGAACTTGTTCACTAAAGTCTTTATCTTTTACACCAGGATGGAAAATCGCCTTGTTAGTATTTACGTCCTCAATTATCTTTTTTATTGTTTGGATGGAATCTCGAAATATTTTATTATCTACTCCAAGATTAAATTTATGATTATAATTAGGAGCATGAAGAATTAGTGGAATATTTTTTAGTATTTCAATATTCTTGGGTTGATGATTTGGGACTATATATAATTCGATAAAATCTGCTTTTTTAGCTTCAATTATTTCTTTGGCTTTAATAAACAAATTTTCATTTGTTGTAAAAAGCTTAAATCCTAATTTCATTTTTTTTTATTGCATATTCTATCATGCTTTTTTCTTCTTTAATTTTTTTAAAGCCTACTTTTTCAAATATCTTAATAGACGCAAGATTATTGTTTAATACTCTAGCAGTAATCTCTTTGATGTTATAATTATTGAAATATGTGTGTACTCCTAACCTTAAACTTTTCGTGCCTAGACCTTTTCCTCTAAACTTAGGATTTAATGCTATACTTATTTCCTGTGAATTAATATTATTAAAATCAAATCTAATTGTTCCTATTTTATTTCCTTTCTCGTCAGTAATAATAAATAATTGTGTTTGAGAATCTTTTATCTTTTGTGAATACCATTTATTGTGCTCTTCTGGATTAACTTTTCCACTTGGAGAATATTTTATACTTTCTGGATCATTTCTCCATATAAAGACATCTTCTTTATCTTCTTCGTTTGCAAATCTTAAAAATAATTGATTCATTTCCAACCACCAATTAAAATAGGATCTGATTTTTTAATATTTTTAGTTGAATTTTTATTAATTATTTCATCCATATATTCTGGTTTAACTCCTTTTTTTGAGTTTCCTGACCTTAGAACTGCAATATTTTGTTTAGTAAATGTTTCTCCTTTTTTAATCTCTTTTATCGCATATATATGTCTTCTACAAAAATCAAATAACTCTTTTTCTTCTTTTTCAACTTTCTTTACTGAATTTCCAAGACATTTTTCCATTAATTTAATTTTTGAAACCATTTCTATCAATTCATTAGGTAAAATAGCAAATTTATGATCTGGTCCAGGTAAACTATTATCTGTTGTAAAATGTTTTTCTATGATTGTTGCGCCTAACGCAACTGCTCCTAGTGGAGCAATTAGATGCTCTCTTGAGTGATCTGATAATCCTACGGGGTATTGATATTTTCTGATTAGCTCAGTTATGACTTT
>CAYZMD010000167.1:0-2973 GCA_964479425.1 uncultured Methanosarcinales archaeon
AGAAATTGATATTTTATTTTTTATTCAGTATATGTTAAGAAAGCTAGAAAGGCTTATTAAGTATTTAATTTCTTTTTTTATTATGAGACAAAAACAAGATATTTATAATAATGAGCAACTTCTTCAATCAAGTTCTCCTCAAAGACGTAGAGAGATATTAAGTATATTAGAACAATATTGTAAAACAAATCCTTGGCCAGCTATTTATGCTAGCATGCCTGTTACTACAGGAATAAGATTTTATGATGTATTAGAAAAATATGGAGTTAAAGATCCTAGTAAATTAAAAAAAGGAGTATTCTATTCGGAGATTTTTAGACCCAATATAGAAGAAGGTATTGAATTTGGAAGAAAATTATCGGAAGGATTAGGAAAAAGTGTAATTGTGCCTTCAAAATTTGAACCTGAAAACAAATGGTCTCAGGATGAATTTATGTATCTTTGGTATAATATTATTGAAAAAATAGTTGGAAAAGAGTATATGAAATCCGGTTGGGAATATTCTAATGGTGGTGCTAAAGAACTTGTTAGAGGATCACAAATCAATTATCATATTGAAAAAGGAATTCTTCGAAGAAATCCGGTTTCAATATATAATGCCGATGGGTATAATATAAGCACTAAGAACGGTATTATCATGGTTCAAAATGCAATAATTTCATTGAATAAAAGAGGATTTAAACCTGATACATTGGAAAGACAATTAGATATTTTAGATTCTCTACCATTATCTAATTGTTCTAAATCGATGAATAATTAAACATAAAATTTATAAACAAACATGCAATTTGTTAGTTTATTGCCAAGTAATATATTCGACTAAGGATATGTTAAATAACTACGTGAGGCAATAAAAATCGTAGGAGGAAAACAAAAAATGACTGGAGAACTATTAGTACCAACAGAAGTATATTTGAAAGCAGGTATACACATTGGAACAAAATTTAAGACTAAATATATGAGTCAATTTATTTACAAAACACGACCTGATGGGTTAAGTGTATTGAATTTACAAAAAATAGATGAAAGAATTAAGCTTGCTGCTAACTTTTTATCTCAATTTAATCCTGAGGATATTCTTGTTGTTTCAAGAAGAGAGAATGGGTGGAAATCCGTTAGAGCTTTTGGAAAAGTTACAGGTGCAAAATATTTCGCAGGAAGATACCCACCGGGAATTTTGACTAATCCACAATTAGAAAATTATATGGAAGTTAAAGTTATTTTAGTTACAGATTCATGGCCAGACAGAAACGCAATCACTGATGCTTTGAAAACTGGTATTCCGGTAATTGCTCTTTGTGATACAAACAATCAAACAAACAATATTGATTTTGTAGTCCCTTGTAATAATAAAGGTAAGAAAGCATTAGGATTATTGTTTTATATCTTAGCAAGAGAATATATGGTATCAAAAGGCTTGTTAAGTCAAGGCAAAGAACCAGAATTTAAAATTGAAGATTTTACTGAAGAGTAAGATTTATTTTATTTTTTCTTTTTATAATTTTTAATAAATGTTTTTTGATTATTTATTCATCCTTAACAACGCCTTTTTCTTCTATTTTGAAGTTTATTTCTTTTCCCTCAGGAAAGAATCTATGTTTTCTAAGAACTGCTTTTCTTCTTCTAGTAACTTCATTAAGATGTAATTCAATTAGACACTTACTGCCATATTTTAATATATCTCCACCAACCATATTTACCTTAGTTTTGTCATCAAAATTAGCATAAACTTGATTGGTTACAATTACGGGAATATCTTTTTTTCTTGCAATTTCCGTTAGGTATGAAATCTGTTGTCCAAGCTCTCTATTGACATTATAAATATCATCAGTTTTTCCCATTTCTAGTCTGTATAACATTGCAATACTATCAACCACAATTAAACCAACTTTTTCATCTACTACTTCTCTTAGCTTATCAAATGCTTCTTTTTGCTCTTGGAATGATGTTGGTTTGAAGAATATGATATTGTTTAGAAGTTCTTTGTAATCGTTGCTGATTTGACTCATTCTTTCTACTGAAAAACCGCCTTCTGTATCTACGAATATTACTTTTTTTCCTTGCGAAGCTACTTTTAGGATTGCACAAATTACAAAATTGGTTTTTCCACTTCCGCTAGGACCATATATAGTTGTGACTATGCTATTTTCAAAAGATCCACCAATTAGTTCATCAATGATTTCAGTACCTGATTTTGTATCGTGCATAGAAAATTGGATTGTGTTTGTGTATATATAATTTAGGGTTAAGTTTATAAGGAAACTTCTCGAGTAAATAGTATGGGTGTGGGAGATTATTCTATATTAGAGATTATGGCTCAAGGTAGTGAAGCTGATATTTTTAAAGCAAAAGATAAGAAAAATAATGAGCTATGTATCATAAAGCGTTACAGAACTGTTTATGATTTTAAAAAAAACGGAGATGACGCAAAAGAAAGCTACACTAAAGCAGATAAGAATAAAGAAATATTTCAAAGAGAAGTAAGAGCTTTAGAAACATTATCTGGTCATGATAATTTTTTAGAATGTTTAGACCATTTTACAGAAAAAGACGAGCTTGATGTTCTCCAAAATTATATTGTATTCAAATATGAAGAAGGAGAAAGTTGCGAAGAGATGCTTAACAATGGCTACACTTTCACGAATAGTGAAATTGCTCATATCATGGTTGGAACATTAGTTGGGCTAATGCATTTACACGACAATACCATCATACATAGAGACATTAAACCCGGTCATATTTATATTACAAAAGAAGGCAAAGTCAAATATCTAGATTACGGCATGATTAAAGATGAAATTTTTTCAACTAACAATACAATTGTTGGAACAATAAATTACTGGGCTCCTGAGACTGTAAAGGATGGAGAAAACGGCAATGAATCTGACATATATAGCTTAGGTCTATCATTGTATGATTTAGGGTTTGTGACAAAATAACTTATTCAATTTGTGGTGAGATAGTATAATTCCA
>CAYZMD010000168.1:0-2946 GCA_964479425.1 uncultured Methanosarcinales archaeon
CCAAAGGTTGTAGAAGCAATGCAGTCTTATTATACAAAGATATTTGGCAATGCCTCCTCTATTCATGAGTATGGTGAAGATGCAAAAACTGCTTTAGAAGAGAGCAGAAAAACTATTGCTAAGTTTATAGGTGCAAGTCCTAAAGAGATTGTTTTCACTTCTGGCGGAACTGAAAGTAACAATTTTGCGTTAAAAAGTATAGCTTTTTCAAATAAAGATAAAGGCAATCATATTATTACAACCAAGGTAGAACATGATTGTATTTTGCATAGCTGTAAATGGTTAGAGTCACAAGGTTTTACTATAACTTATTTGAACGTTAATGATAAAGGTCATGTAGAACCTGATCAATTAAGAAAAGCAATCACAGAAAAAACATTAATTGTTAGCATTATTCATGGTAATAATGAAATTGGAACTATTCAAGATTTAGAAGAATTATATAAAGTTTGTAAAGAAAAAAACGTTTTATTTCATACAGATGCTTGTCAATCTTTTACAAAAGTTCCTTTAAACGTTAAAGATGTAGATTTGATAACATTAAATGCACACAAAATACATGGCCCAAAAGGTGTTGGCGCTTTATACATAAAAAAAGGAACTAACATAAAGGCATGGCAACATGGTGGCGGTCATGAAAATGACATGAGAAGTGGCACAGAAAATATTCATGGAATTGTTGGATTTGCAAAGGCTGCAGAACTTGCAATGAATTCTGATCATATAAAAAAGATGACAGAGCAAAGAGACAAATTAATTTTAGCTTTAGAAGAAATCGGTATGAAAATTAACGGGGATAAAGAACACAGACTTTGTAATAACATCAATGTTTGTTTCACAGGACTTGACGGCGAAACTGTTGGTTTAAAATTAAAAAAATACGGGATTGCATCTTCTAAAGGAAGCGCATGTTCTGCAATTGGCAACGTAAAATCTCACGTATTAAAAGCAATTGGAATGAATAATGACGATATTGATTCTTCATTAAGAATAACTTTAAGCAGATTCACAACAGACGAAGAAATTGAATATACAATCAATTCAATAAAAGAAATTGTTGAGAAGATGAGAAAGCCAAGCTTACTTAATAAATTCAAGAATTTGATTGCGGGAAAGTAGGTTATCTTTTGACAGTTTCACCAATATTATTTTCTTTGAAAGATGCACACTTATCATTCAATCTAGTGTGAGAACAAATAGTATAATAATTTAAAATCCCTTGACTATTTACAAGATAAACTAATCTCCAATTAGTTTTACGTCCACCAAGATTCGCTTCTCTTAAACCAGTTCCTAAAGTTATAGGCCTATGTAGATTTTTATTTTTAGGTGAAGATTCAATTTTTCTTTCTAGTGCCCGAACTGTCTCAAAATCATAAGGACATTTTTGAATGTCACGAGAATATGACTTAGAATAGACAACACCTTTTATCTTCAAATGTGGTTCAGGAACCTCACGCTCCATCTCTAATGCTGTTTCTTCTTTTGAAGCTTTTATTTTTTTCTTAACAGGTTTAACATAAGCAGTTGCTACAATTAAATCACGCCAACTCATTTTTTCAGTTCCTTTTTTTTCAAGTTCATCAAGATTATTCAAAAAATCCTCAATATGTGTTCCTAGCTCATTTTTAATTGATTTTTTCTCCATCTGACATAAGAAATAATTAAACCATTCTTTTTCACCATAAGCTAAAATTCGAAACATTAATTTTGGAACCCGACTGCCAGCATAATACTCAAAATCCTTAGACTCAACCATTTCTTTAAACATAGAAAACTCTGTTTCTTCAAAATCATAATGCTGCAATTTTTCGACTAAAAAAAGATCCTCAACACTATACAAATATGCTTCTAACTTTTTACGCTCATAAATTTTACAATCTTTAATTATCTTATCCATATTAGCTAAATCATCGTGTACTGCAGCTTCTAAATTGTTATGAACAATATCTAAGAACTTTATACATTTTTCTGAATTCTTCAAAAAAGCAATTTTTTGTTTTCGTGTTTTTTTACTTTTACTTACACGACCAAACAAACTTTGCATTTCGTCATCTGAATATTGTTTGTAAAAAACAGATAAATTTTCTTCGAGTTTATTCAAGTTATTTTTAGAAACATCCATTTTTCTTAAATCAAAATCTTTTCTAGGAATAATACGTCCATGCATCTCCTCATATTCTAATGCAGCACTTCCATACAACATTTTTGCCCATTCAGGATATTTTTTTTTAAATTGACCAATATTTTTCAATATTTTTATTTTATCATTATTCTCAAGAACAAGTTCAATCATCCCTCTTTTTAACAATCCTTTTTCTTTAAGATGCGTAAGTATTTCAAATGTCTGATACCCTTTTTTGTTTTCAGAAGCACTTACTACAATGTCTTGAAGAAAATCATTGTATTCTCTATGTTCAGAAATTAATTCCTGAATTTTAGGATTAAATAAACTATTTAGATTTTTTGACTTCAAACAAGATTTCTCCCATAATAACAATGTATCATAATCGTCCGCTCCAAAAATAATATCTGCAGAATAATACACCTTACCTTTTCCTGAAAATCCTTTAGATCTAAAAAACTTATTTCTTAAATCATCAGTAAAAATATAATCATGCAACGCAAATCCCAGTCCATGACCATCAACCTGATTTATCTCGGAAATAATTGTCTTAGGAATATTAACTGTATTCTCACTAGCAATAATTTTATAGAATATATAACTTACTTCAGGTTTTGATAACTTTTTCAACATGTCTGGATTATCTAATACAAATTCAAAGAATTCTGTTCTATTTGGAACTCTATTAATCATAAGTTCCTGCGTCATCATAGTTCCAAAAATATTTGAAAACATATCCGAAATATCTTCTGATTCAGTTATTAAAAGTTTATCAAAAAATCCCTTTCTATGCCTTGCTCTTTTCTTAAATGATCTATCAC
>CAYZMD010000169.1:0-2921 GCA_964479425.1 uncultured Methanosarcinales archaeon
TTTACAATTTAATAACCCAAAAGTAAAGGGTAAGCTTTATATGTTATTGAACTATTATGATAGTTTATGGCTTATATCTATAGAAAAATAATATCTGGTAAAACGTATTATTATTTGAGAATATCAAAAAGAATAAATAATAAGATAGTAACAAAAGACATTGCTTATTTAGGTAATGAAATTTCTAAAGTTTTGTCAAAATTAGATAATTTGAAGGATTATGAATTGGAAATTAGAAAAAGTTATGATAAAATAAGAAAATATGTTGAAGAAAACATTTTGTTAAGTCAAGTTGAAGTTGAAGAGAATGAATATATTAAAACTAAATTATTAAAAGAGATAGAAACAGCTAAATTACATTTTAAAATTAAGTTTTTAAAATTAGATGATAAAACAATTCTTGATACTTATAAAAACTTCATAATTGATTTTGCATATAATACAACTTCTATTGAGGGTAATACTATTACTTTAGAAGAGGCTAGTAAGTTATTAAGAGAAAAATTAACTCCAAAAGAAAAAACATTAAGAGAAGTATTTGATGTTCAAAATACACAGAAAGTTTTTTTGGATTTATTACATAAACCTAAATTTGATTTGAATTTAATTAAAAAAATACATAAAGGTTTAATGGAAAATGTTGATGTAAGAGTTGGGTTTAGAACCCATAATATAAGAGTATTTAGATCTAGTTTTGATGCGTCTCCTGCAAAATATGTAGAGACCGATATGAAACTATTAATGAAGTGGTATAAAGAAAATCAAGGTTTGCATCCTATTATTTTAGGAACTATGTTTCATCATAAATTTGAAAAGATTCATCCTTTTTCAGATGGTAATGGTAGGACTGGTAGAATGTTATTAATATATATATTAATTAAAAAAGGGTATCCACCTTTAATTGTTCAAAAGAAAAATAGGTCAGAATATCTCAATGGATTAAATAAAGCGGACAAAATAAATTTAACAGATATTGGGCATAACTATATTCCTTTAATTAATTTTGTAGGAGAAGAATTTGTTAGTTCTTATTGGAATAATTTTAATATATAATTACCCTTTACAGTCCAATAATTCAAATGTAAAGGGTAAATTAGCTTAAATCATATCAATATCTTTCATTGATTCATCAATTACACTTGCAGCGCTGCTTAAGATTCTTCTTAATTGAGGCTCGTCAGTTCCGTCCTTAATTTGACCAATCCTATCTAAGATTTGTCTAAATAAACGAATAACATCGCCTTCAAGTAAATTGGTATTATCTAAAACATCAAAAATATTTTTCCCATGATAAATTGGATCAATAAAAGCTGTTAATTCTCGTAATTGTAAGAATCTTTTTTCTCGCTGTAAGGTGCTCTCATTAGATATTTTGTTACGTAAATCTTTGACGAATTTATTATTAAATATATTAAAGACCTTTGTTGTTTCACGTTTCTCATAACTTAAAGCGCATAATAATAATAGAATTTGATATTCATTCAAATCTTTATAGAAATCACTAGCAAATACTTGTGCTGTAAGTATTTCATCAGCATATATTCTTGCAGCAAAAAGTCCTTTATATGTTAGTTCATCGTCTTGAATGAATTTTAACTTTCTTAATCTCTTCATTATTGTATTAAATTTTACAAAAACTCTGCTTTTTGTAGTGCTAGAAAAATTATCACCATATTTTTGATATGTATCAAAGTTCATAGTTAGAATATCATGTATTTCTTCTTCATTATGTCTTTTGAAAATATTTAGTACAGTATTAACAGACAATCTAAATTGACTTTTGATTGGGTCCATATCTTTTGATGTGATTTTTTTTAGTACGTTATAGTCAAAGTCTCTTCTATCAATCATAGCATAAGAATACCCGATTTTGTCAATTCCACGTCTACCAGCTCTTCCTGCAATTTGAAAATATTCTTTAGAATTTAAGAATCTGAAGCTAATCCCATCATATTTTCTAAGTCCTTTAAAGCACGCTGTCTTTGCTGGCATGTTAATACCTACAGCAAAAGTTTCTGTTGTGTAAAGCACATTAATTAGTCCAAGCCCAAATAGCTCCTCGACAAGTTCTTTCATTATTGGCAATAATCCTGCGTGATGAATACCAATGCCGTAAGGTAGAACTTTCTTTAATAATTGAGTTGATTTTAGTCTATTAATTTGGTCAGTAGTATTCTCTAATTTTCTACGCATGTAAGTTTGAATTTTAGGATTAATTTTGAATATTTTTGCTTTCCAAAGTTCTAAGGCGCTCTTCTGACAATTTTTTCTAGAAAAATCAAAAAAGAATGCAGGCAATTTGTCGTGTCCAATATCTTTAATTAGGTCAATATGGTTTGGAGCATTTATTCTCGGTCTTCTTTGTCTTTTGGCTCCACGTATATAATTATAATCAGGAATGTTTGAAATTTCTTTTATGTTTTCTAAAGTGCAAATCCCAAGTTCAGAATCAAAAAACTTTTTTTCAAGCGGAACATTTCGTACAGTTTGCTTTACAACTAATGCTTCATGTTTTTTTATTGCTTGAATCCAATTAGCAAATTCTTCAGCGTTAGGAATTGTTGCTGATAAACATAAAAATCTAACTTGCGGTTTTGCAAATATTATTGATTCTTCCCAAACATATCCTCGTTCAATATCGTTTATGAAATGAATCTCATCAAATATTACATAATTAACATCGTCTAGTGTAGGATCATTAACTAAAGCCATATTTCTAAAAACTTCAGTTGTCATAATTCTAATTTGTGCTTCAGGGTTTTTTACAATATCTCCAGTTAGAAGTCCGATATTTTCTGCTCCAAATAACTCTGAAAATTCTTTATATTTTTGATTAGAAAGTGCCTTTATTGGGGCAGTATAAATTATTCCTTTGTTATTTTTTATTGTGGGTTTTTTTCTATTCAGATCTTCTACGAAAC
>CAYZMD010000170.1:0-2890 GCA_964479425.1 uncultured Methanosarcinales archaeon
CTTAAACTTCATCACGCATCTTCTCTTTAAGATATTGTTTTAATCTAATAGCATCTTCTTCAATTTTTTGTAAATAAGATAAATCACCAAAACTTTCTTCAGAACATTCTTTACAATAGCATTCGCTACTATCTTTTATACAATATTCGGCTTCCTCTCCACAAATAATACACTTCTTCATCTCAATCAGCAAATATCATATGCTTTTCTTTGCCTGACATTTCAGCTAAAATTCTTTTAATGATTGCTTTTTGTGGGTTTGGCATTAACTTAACTCTTTTTTTCAAGTCAGCAAAGCTTTCAAAATCCTTGTCCTTCCTAGCGTCAATAATTTCCCACATGTGTTTTTTACCAAGTCCAGGCAATAATTCTAATTGATGCATACGAGTAGTTAGTGGTTGAGCTTTATTGAAGAAATCAACAAAATCTTTTTCGTTTTTTTCTACAATATCTTTAATCATGAATGAAAGTTCGCTAACAGCTGTTTTTGTTAACTTATCCATTGGTATTTTTCCAGAAATATGATGGATTTTATCTCTTTTCCCTTCGCCGATATAAACTTCTTCGTAAGGTTGCAAGAAAATATCCTTTTTGGGTACAAGTTCTAAAAGAACAAAATGCTCTTTACCTAAAGCTTGCGCTATTGCAGTCTTTTTGTGTATTGGCCTAGTATCAAACGGATAACCATTTGGTAAAAAATCCAATACAATTGCATTTTCTTCTTTTACTTGTCTTTCCATTTTATTCCTTTAGTACAGCGACAATCTTTTTCATGTGATCTTGTGTTAATGTAATTATATTCCCTTGAAGAACAATTTTTAATTCCTCAATTGACTGTGGCATTAAATCCAAAACTTTTACAATGTGCTCTTCTTTTAATCTTGAAAGATCCAAAGCTTTTAGTTTTTTTCTAAGAGCATGTTGTTTTTTCTGAGTTATTTCTGTAAACTGTCCTAAGTATTCTTCTGTCTTATTTGCTCTAAAATTAAGCTCTCCATCTCTTTCTTTGATTAGCTCTAGCTCGTGCTTAAGATCAGCCATTCCGATTGGTGTTTCTTGAACAATTACTGGTTTTACCATTTTATAACCTCTTCAAGTGAACAGGATGAACAATTAATTCCTTGTTCTTGTTATGATCTTTAATTCCAACAAGATAGCATTTGCCTTTCATTCCTTTAATTGCTGCTCTTTTACCATAAAATCTAGGATGAAACATTCCTTTCTGGATAGCAGGTTCAGCTAATAATTGAACAACATCTCCCTCTTTGAATTCTTGGAAATATCTTGTAATACTAATTTTACCTTTTCTTCTAATTGGTTTTTTTAGTTTGTCTCTTGTTTTTCGTCTAAATCCACCGATTCTCTTTACCATATTGTAATCCCTCGCATTTATAAATATAACTATGAAAAATAGGAAAATCTACCCATATAAAAAGCTTTTGCTTAAAAATAATTATTTATATTAAAAATATGAATTAATAACTTCTATTTTCAAGCATAAAAGTTATTATTTCAATATATATAATAAAGTTTTATATTACATAAACCATATTTTTAAGTCTAAGAATCATAAAATAAAAATCAAAACATTTAAATACATACTAACAAAACATAAAATCATATTCATTTAGGAGGAGTGTTATTATGACAGGATTTTTTTCAAACTTAAAAGAGAAATTCGCAGGTACTGGTAAAGAAGAACATGATATGCCTGAAGGGGACGAATATGTTGAATTAGAACATAATATACCTCAGGAAAAAAGCTCAAAAATTATCGTAAGACCATTTAACCTTGAAGATTTTGAAGATATTAAAGAAATTTTAGATGTTCTAAGAGAAGGAACAACTATTGCGCTAATCAACATTAGACCTTTGAAAGATAAGGACTTAGTTGAGCTAAAAAGAGCAATCAATAAACTTAAGAAGACAACAGATGCTATTGAAGGCGATATTGCTGGATTTGGTGATGATTGGATTGTTGTAACTCCAAGTTTTGCTCAAATACATAGAACTGGTGCAATGGCTGAAGTTCAAGAATAAATTTCTTTTTTTTAATTCTTTTTTTTATTTCTTAATGTAATAATAGTTTTATTATTTATTTACTTAAAAGATTAGCACATTAAAATCTTTGATCCCTAAGTTGTTTCATTAAATTATTTTTATCTAACTCTTTTCGTATTAAAAGCCCTATATTAACATTATAAATCGAGTATCATTCTAATTTCTGTATTAAATTTTGTTGCTCTATCTAGCGACGTCTTTGCTTTACTTTGTATCGCAAATTCTTCAGTCTCATAAGTTAGATTTCCTCTTTTTCTTTTTTCAAAAAAATATTCTTCTACAAGTTCATCTGCTTTTTGTTTCCCTAATAATTCTGATGCTTCTTCTTGAGCTTCAATATATTGTTTAAATAATTTTTTCTGAAGTTTTCCTGTCAAATAAAAATAATGTATTAGTGCATCAAAAGTTAACATATGTATTGAAAGATCTGACCTTAATTTTATTCCTTCATTTTCAAGTAATGCTCGAGCCATATAAAACATTGAATAATAACTTGCATTAATTACCCATAAGAATCCTTTCAATCCTTCATATCCTGTATATTGTTGATAATCTTTATTTGTTGACATATCATAAATACACCTTGCTGTCTTAAGAGAATCTGTTGCATTAGTGAGAAAAAAGTCCACATATTTCTTTGGTTGTTTACTCTTGATAATTCCTTCAGAAATAAAGTTCTTTACCCTACTTTCAATCTCTTTTAGTTTCTCTTCATCAAATGTTTTCATTCTCTACTCCTTGTCAATAATCTATAAAATATTTCAGCACCATACATAATTAGATGTCTGTTTAATACTTCATTCATTACATTAACTTTCTCTCGCTTAAT
>CAYZMD010000171.1:0-2881 GCA_964479425.1 uncultured Methanosarcinales archaeon
AGAGCGGCAATGATGAAATTCTTAAGAAGATGAAAAGACAATATACAATAAAACAATTTGAAAATTTAATAAAAAAACTAAAACAAATTCCTCGTATAACAATTGCAACGGATATTATTGTAGGATTTCCAACAGAAACAGAAGAACAATTTCAAGACACAATTAATCTAGTTAAAAAAAACAAATTTGACATAATAAATATATCAAGATATAGCGCAAGACCAAACACATTAGCTGCAACTTTTGAGCAATTAAATCAAAAAATAAGAAAAGAAAGATCCACAGAATTAACAAAAGTATTCAGAAAGATAAGCAAAGAAAACAATCAAAAATGGATAGGATGGGAAGGAGACGTTTTAATAGACGATAAAAAGCAAGGGCATAATTTTGCTTATAGAACAATAGTATTTGAAAATGAACAAAAAATTGGAAAAACAAAAAAAGTAAAAATTATAGACACAACTACTTTTCACCTAAAAGCATTAATTCAGTAAGCTTACTAAAATCTAATTTCCTTTTATAAGGTTCTTTCAAACTTAATAATAATTTATTTGGATCTCCCCTTAACAAATCATGACTGGTCATAGCATCATGAATCCCTTGATAAACTGTATTATAAACAGTATAATCAGTATATAGACTTAAAGTAAATACATGCCTAGGAATTCCCAAAGCACAAAATTGATAAGGAGATATTTGTTGAAGTGCAAAATTAGCAAATTCTTTAAATTTATGATTAAACTTCATATGACATAAAGTCATAATTTCAAAAGGCATCTTTTCTAAATTAGGAATATTTGTTACTTTTATTACATTATTTTCCAAGAACTTTTTCTTAATTGAACTGATTGTCGGCCTTGCAATATTTATTTGTTCTGAGATAAAAGTATCAGTCTTGTCAGGATACTTAACTAAAGCATTTAAAACAAGCTTCTCTTTATTACTTAATTTGAGTATATTAGGGTTACAAACCTCTAGTTCATTATTTACATCCAAATTAAATATTTTTTTTAATATTCCCGAAAAATCTGCCATTTTTATGGTTGTTGTAATATCTAAAGGAAAATGTACAACAGAATTTGTACGCAAAATTGCCTTTTCCTCAAATAAATCCAAAATTTCATTATTATCTTGAGCAAAATTCGTATAATTTTTTTCAATAAATCCCAAGAAAAAATTTGTATCAGTGACATAAGCATAAACAATATTAGGTCTTTTTAACAATTCAGAAAATATTTCTTTATGAAACTCAACACGATTATTAAACTCTCCATACATAACTGAAATTAATTCACATCCTAGTTGTCTAAAACAAGGTATAACAATTGTAGAAAAATATCTGTCTTTTTTTAATTTATTTCTTATTGCGGTTATTGTACTTCGCTTTAACCCTATTTTTGCAGAAAGATCATTATCATTTAATGTTGGATAACGAACAAGTCCCCAGAAACATAATTTTTCTTTTTGAGTCAATCTTAACATAAAATTATCAAAAAGTAAACACGTATATAAGTTTAATTGATTTTATGTTAAGAAAAAGTAATAAGTTTTATAAATATAAAAAGAATTAAGCTTAAAATGGAAAAACCATATAGTATGTTAATTGTAGATGACGAAAAAGGCATTTGTGATATGTATAGTTTATTTGCTGAAAAAAATGGATTTAATCCTAAAACAGCATATAGCGGGAGGGAAGCATTAATAAAAACAGAAAAAGAGAATATAGATGTTATAGTAAGCGATATAGATATGCCAGGCGGTGATGGATTTGAGCTTGTTGAAAAACTATATCAAAGAAAATATAAAGGAATAATTGTAATGAATACCGGCAAGATGCCTATACATGGACCCAAATTAGAAAAATTATCACAAGAACATAAAATACAATACTTTTTTTCTAAGCCGCCTAATTTTAATAAGGAATTTAACTACATCAAATCAATTATTGAAAACCACAACAAATAAATAGTATTACCTTATCATACTTTTTCTGGGTGATTATTTTGAAAGAACGACTTACTGTTACAATAGACTCAAATGTTTTAGAAAGAATTGATAAGATTATAGACGGACATACTATAAAAAATAGAAGCCATGCTTTTGAACTATTGCTAAAAAAAGCAATGAGCCAAGACATGCCAAAAAAAGCAGTCATACTTTGTGGCGGTAAAGGGACAAGATTAAGGCCTTTAACTTATGAAATTCCAAAAGCATTAATTCCTATTCATGGAAAAACCTTAACAGAACACCTTTTTGATCTTTTCAAAAGATATGGAATAATAGATATTGTCATGGCTGTTGGACATATGAGAGAAAAAATAATAGAATATTATGGAAATGGAGAAAAATTTGGAGTAAATATTACATACATAATTGAAGATGAGCCTCTTGGGACTGCAGGAGGACTTCTTAAAGCAAAAAAAATGTTTCATGAAACTTTCTTTGTAACTAATGGCGACGAGTTAAAAGATATTGATTTAGAAGAAATGTATAAATTACACAAGAAAGAAAACGCATCGGCAACAATCGCATTAACAACAGTTGAAGACCCTAGCCAATATGGTGTTGCCAGATTAAGCGGAAATAAAATTCAAGAGTTTGTAGAAAAACCAAAAAAAGAAAACGCACCAAGTAACCTAATAAATTCAGGATTTTATATAATAGAACCAAAAGTAATCGACATGATTCCAAAAGGATTTGCTATGCTTGAAAAAGATATATTCCCAAAACTTGCAAAAGAAAATAAACTGCATGGTTATCCATTTTCCGGTCAATGGTTTGACACGGGGAATATGGAAAGATACGACACAGCAATAAAATTATGGAAGGGCATTAGCCCAAAAAAAGGTGATTAAATTGACGATATTTAGAGCTTATGATA
>CAYZMD010000172.1:0-2861 GCA_964479425.1 uncultured Methanosarcinales archaeon
GATAGGCTTTTAGAGGCTGAGATATTAATGCCTGATAAAAAAGTTATTGTTGGAAAAGCGTCTCCATACATCAAAGATGTAAAAATTAACGAAGTTATACAATTCGAAAGATTTGGTTTTTGCAAGCTAGATAAAGTACAAGATAAGTATATGTTTTGGTTTACTCATTAAAAACATATTTAAATAAGTACATAATAGATTATATAATGGTAAAGAAAGCTGCTGAAACAATAAAGCGAAGTTTAAAAAAAGTAAAAAAGAAACACGTTCTAAGAGGATTAGTACTAATAATGGGAATAGCTTTAATTGGTATAATAATAACTTTCTTTATCGGAAATACTGTCAGCTTATTTACAAAAGAAGAGCTAGGCATAGTGATTGAGCCCAAAGATAAATTATTTCAAACTCACTATAGTCAATCATTTCCTTTAAACATTACATTCTATCCTGAAAATTTCGCTTGGTGTGATGCTAGTTGTGATTATAGCTTAAAAGATATCAGTACTGGAAATTTCATTGAGAAAGGAAATGCAACGTTAAAACATAAAGAAATATTAGAGCGACAATATGATTTAACTTCTGAAATCATTGGCGATGGTCAAAAAATGTATTTGTTTGAAGTTGAATGTAATAATATAAAATCTACTTTATGCAGAACAGATGAAAAGAAATTTTTAGAGAGCGCATTAATTACATTAGATTTTGATTTAAATAATGAAGAAAAAGAGATTAAGAAAAATATGAAGGAACATCTTACAGTTGAACTAAAAAAAATCCAAGAGATTGACTCTATAAATTTACAAAATAATGCACTAATTGTTAACATAAAACAGGCATTTATAGATTCAACAGAAGAAAAACAGATATTAACATCCAACGATGTTGATGACATTAAAAATAAATATAATAAGTACAAAGAGTTATGGAATGAACAAGCATATTATCAATTAGAAAAAAGTTATAAGGATTGGGATTTTGTATATAATGATTTAAGACAAGAGGTTTTTGATGAAATAACAAAATACAATGATTTTCTAAATGATACTGAAGAAATAATATCTGATATTATGTTTAATCAATATGGGATATTAAATACAAGAGCAACAGAAATTTACACAGAATTATTTGCAATATATAATGAAGGCGAGAACATTGAAAGCATCAACAATGTCAACAAAAAAATAAATATCTTAAAACAAGAATTAATTCCAATTGAATCTAATTATTTCAATGAAAGCAATAAAAGAATATTACAATTAGATTATCTAAATAGAAAATATAACTATTTTATTAATAATAATGTAAGTCTTGAATTTGAAACAAAGAAAAGATTCTATTCTAATGACTATAATACAATCTGTGAAAGAATTAAAAAAACATTAGAAGAAGTTCAAAAGTATAATATAGATTTACTTAATACAACTACAAATGCATCAACAGATACAAATGCATCAACAATTAATAATGTTTCAGTATTATTAAATCAATCATCTCTTATGCAAGAGTTTACGTCAAATAATTTTAAAAATCTTGTATGGGAAAATAATTCAAATAGCATTAACGAAATTTTAAATATAAACAAACAGAAAATGTATATGACTAATAAATTCATCATTGATACTTCTGAATTAAAATGTGAATACGTTAATGATGTTACAGTTGTTGATCCTTTTAAGCTTAAAGAAAGAGTTAATAAGACAATCCAAAAAATATCAAGCACATACAATATTTCATTAAAAGAACATAAATCAGTATGTTGTGCTTTTGGTGATTGCAAAGAATGCTGTACTCCAGAGACTTGCCAAAACGTGTATCCTGTTCTATTATTACATGGACATAGTTTTCATGAAGACGATAAACCAGAACAAAGTCTTAAAGTTTTTAGTAGAATGCAAAAAGAATTGGAAGAGAAAGGGTACATTAATGCAGGCGAAATAAACCTAGAATTTGATTCAGAAGATTATGCATACTTAGGCAGAATAAACCATCCAATCGCCGTCAGAGGCACTTATTACTACATAAAAAGCTATAATCTAGGTATTTACACAGTATCAACTCAAAAAACAGACAGGATTGAAAACTATGCTTTAAGATTAAAAGAAATAATTGATAATATTAAATTCAAAACCGGAATGGATAAGGTAAACATAATAGCACATTCTATGGGTGGACTTGCTGCAAGAGAATATGTAGACATATTCGGAACGCAAAGCATAAACAAACTAATTTTAATTGCAACACCTAATCATGGTATAAATCAAGATACAGAACAATTATGTAAAATAACTGGCGCAGATGCTGAATGTGAAGACCTAAGTGAGGGAAGTATTTTCTTACGTAGACTGAATGCAAAACAAAAAGCTTTAGATATTCCTGTCTTCAATATAATCGGTAAAGGCTGCACAATGGATTTAACTGAGGGTGATGGAATTGTCACAAAAGAATCTGCTTACCTAGATTTTGCAGAAAACGTTTATGTAAAAGGTAACTGCACAGATTATCTTGAGACTGAAATGCATAATAAGATGATTGATCCAAGAGTTTACCCAGAAGTTTATGAGTATGTAACTGAATTCTTAGAGTAAAGATTGTTAAAATGGATGTTAAGTATATACATGCCATACACAAAGTATATATTTCGAATAAAACATAGATATTAGTATAAGGAATGAACTAGAAACTCTTCGGAGTCAATCAGTTCTACCTTATGTTTGCATTAACTTCCTCCCCCCCCTTGAAAGTTTGATGCAAATCTAATTCTTTTTTTCAATTCGTATAGAATAGAGTTTCTACTCTTCATATTAATCTGCTGTGTCGGATAATTAATTTCTACAAATTCATATTTCTTATTTTTGCATAGC
>CAYZMD010000173.1:0-2824 GCA_964479425.1 uncultured Methanosarcinales archaeon
TAAACTCTACTCATATATAAATTTGACTAATTTATTTTGTAACAAGCCCTTAATTGATTAAATTCACCCACTATTGCCAAAGGTAAATATTCGATTTTACCTTGTAAATCCATAGGATGTTCATCTTTTTTAAGAGGTTTTAAACTTTTAATATTCTCAGAATGGGAGTCTAAATTAACCTCGAGATTCATTTTTTCAAATAATTTAATAGACCAATCAACTAGATCTTTTCTTTCAATATCTTCAATTTCATCTAAATCTTCCAGATTAACATTTTTAAATCCTTTATTATATTTATTAAATGCTAAAAAAAAAGTTTTGTTAATTATTGGAGGTTCATCTTTTAAAGGTTTTAAAATTATTTTTTGTTTGTTTCTATCATGTTCTATCACGACAGGATATAAAAATAAAGGACATCTAAAAAACGAACCTTCATGAAAATTTCCTTGTATGAAAGGATAACCTAGATAACATTCATAATATCCTTTTTCTTTATGAATGAATTCTACATCTCTTCGTAAATAGTTCAGAGACTTTATGATTATTTCTTCATCTTTATTAGAAATATTTGTTTTAATTATACTAACAGAACGACCTTTGTTTACGATATTATCTATTACTTTCGCAGGCAGATCAGGATCAATTTTGTATAAGGAAAATATGTCGAAAGTTTTTTTTTTGATTATTCTAGATAAACGGATAGCTCTATTTCTTCGACTAACATCATTTAATCTATCTTTATATTTTTTTAGTACTTTATTCATTTTTATTCAATCATATTATAAGGCAAGTGTTTGTTATTTAAACATTTGTATTTGGTCATTTCTTACTTCAATAGATCTCAATATCAAAATAATTCCCAATTTCACTAGCAAAATAAGTAAAGTCCTTATCACTAGTTAAAATTCCATAACTATCATCAGAGTCATCATTTAATCGCTTTACTTCTGCAAATAAACAAATATCGCCAGTCTCAGGCAATAAACTTGTTCTTTGAGATAGTTTTCTTAATTTATGAGAAATAATTTTACCTTTCAATTTAGCCATAAGTATTTCTTCTAACACATCTAAATATTTAACATAAAATTGTTCTATTTCCAAAATATCCTCTTCAATAGCATCTTCGTTTTCAATACCGTATTTAGATATAATATCCTCAAATCTTTTCCCAAGTACATCTTTTATATCAGAAAAATTAAATCTGTCATTTTTCTTACAAAACATATTAATGCTAATTAATTTGAATTCTAGATGTTTCCTTACTTCTTCACAAACTGATTTAGTAATGATGAATTTATTATTTTTACTTAATTTTTCTAAATCAAAAGTTTTTTCAGTTTTAATTTTATATTCTCCAACATCAGAAAATATTTCAGATATTACAACATTAGAATCTAAAGCAAGAATCATATCTTCTGGTTCTTCAGTATTAGGTTCCATAATTAAGCTAAGAGATTCAATATTTTTCTTAATCTCAGCATAAAAATCATCTAATTTTTCATTATCTGGTTCAATTAATCTGGCTGTAATTAGGCAGTATAAAGCCTTATCCCAACAGTTTTGTTTTATTAAGTCTCCAATAAGAAAAATCAAATATCTCGCATCATAAGTAATTCTTAGCTCATTAATTTGATAATTTAAAGGAATTTTATCGCTACTTTTACTTTCATCATGAGTATATGCTTCAATTAATTCTCTTTTTAAATCTTTGATATCTGTTCTTTGAGTTCGAAATCTAAGAATAGTATTACATAAAATTATGATATATCTATAATAACTCAATCTAGTATAGGAATTAATATTTCGTCTTAAATTTTTTATTGCAACATCTAATAATGCTACTAATTCATCCTTTTTAGTTGTGATTTTGTCAGTTACATCAAAAAGATGTATAACTAAAAGATCATAAAGTTTTTCTTGTACATCATTATTTAATTTTTCTAAATACTTATCTTCAATAGTCATTTTTTATTCTCATTTTAAATATATATTACCATAATTTTTATGATAAAAATAATTATCTTCGGTCTTTGATTCTGATTTTAACATTTGCATTTGATGAATCTTTGCATCTAAATTATCTGCATGATGTACCAGCATAGCTTCAGGGAACGCAGGAAGCTTAGGGCTACCATATTCTAAGTTTCCATGATGACTTAGACACATATGAAGAAGTTTCATTTTTAGCGTCTCATCAATGTCTAATTGATTTAATATTGAACTCGTTTTTTCATATCCCAATACTACATGACCAATTAACATGCCTTTTTCTGATACTTTAATACTTGATTTTATTTCAAATTCTTCAATTTTTCCAATATCATGAATAATTGCACCAGTAATTAACAAATCTGCGTCTAATTCTGGATGTACTTTTAATGTACTTACGCAAATATTGGTTACATTTAATGTATGTTCCAAAAGTCCGCCTACCCATCCGTGATGGTTGTACATTGCAGCAGGACTATGTTTAAAGTCACGCAGGAATTTTTCATCTGAAAATAATTCATCTAAGAAAAGTTTAAGATCTGGATTTTTTATATTTAAAATATGATTTTTAAGTTCTGACCACATTAATTCGATATCTTTTTCAGTTGTTTTTATAAATTAGCTAATGTCGTATTCATCCTCTGCCAATATTTGTATTTTGCCATCATTATTATTTGCAATTTCCAAACTATCGTTCCACGCACTTACTTTACCATTGCTTAGAATAACATCATCGCTTTTAATTTTATCATATATTGCTTGGACAGCTTCTTCATCGTCAGAACCCCAGTATTTGTACATAATTTCTTTTGATGAATCACCAAGTCTTAATTCA
>CAYZMD010000174.1:0-2783 GCA_964479425.1 uncultured Methanosarcinales archaeon
CAGTATCATAATCGAATTCTCCATCTTGCACTGCGAAATTAGCAGGTATATCAGGTGCAGAATTAAGCGAAACACTTAACTGTCGTGTTTCTGTACAATTTTCATTTCCAGTAATGTCTAAAGTGCAACCATAATAAGTACTTGTTCCAATACTCACATTAGTTATACTACTATAAAATAACCATGTATCGGTTCCAGTCTTGTAAAAATTCGAGATACACTGATTTTCAACCTCTTCACTTTCTAAAACTCTACCATAAATCCTGACTTCATCAATAAGCCCTTTATGGAATCCTCCATCTCTACCGCCTATAATTACTGCGCTTGCATTAAAAAGAGGCATGAATAATATAAGGCTTAACACTAACAAAATCATCTTATATCTTCCCTTTTTTATTCTATTGTTCATTTATTCATACCTTTATCTAATTTTAACAACTTGATAATTTTGATAACAGCACCATCCTTGATTGAATAGAAAATGAATTTGCCTTCTTTTCTCGACTTAATTACATCAGCATCTTCAAGCACTTTCGAATTAAGAGAAACAGTTGGTTGTGCTTTGCCTACTATTGGAACTAGTTGCGTAGCAGCTTTTTCACCTTTTAATAAAATAAGAATTATCTTAAGTCTTGTTTTATCTGCTAGCGATTTTAGATTTTTTAATTGTCTTTGTATATTACTCGTACTTTTATCTAATTTCAACAACTTAATAATCTTGATAACAACACTATCCTTGATTGAATAAAATATGAATTTGCCTTCTTTTCTCGACTTAATTACATCAGCATTTTTAAGCACTTTTAGATTAAGAGAAACAGTTGGTTGTGCCTTATTAACTATTGGAACTAATTGAGTAGCAGCTTTTTCGCCTTTTAATAAAGTGAGAACTATCTTAAGTCTTGTTTCATCTGCTAACGACTTTATGATTCTTAATTGCCTTTGCATAATACTCATATTTATATATTTAAATATGTAAATATAATCGTTTATAAAATTTTTGGTTGTTAATCAAGTTTTAAACTGTTTTTTATAGAAAATTCATTTTTTATTTTTTGGTTATCTTTTTATTGCTGTTCTAGCTAGTTTTCTTTTGAGATGACGCTTTTTCCTAAAGTTTTTTTCAAAGTCTTTTCTTGCGTTTCCTGCAAATGTTTCCACATCTTTTGCATCTTTTCTTAGTTTTGGCATATGTTGGCCAATACCGACATTATGCTTGTTCCTTGAATTTAACCTATTCTTTAAATTCTAAATTCATTCTGTTTTGAATCTTGCAAGTTTTAATTAAGGTTAAAAGTAAAATCAAACGTTTGTAGAATACACAGTAGAAACCATTCCGTAATTCAAGGTAATTAAATTGATTTTCTTAAGGTTAGTGGTGCTATTTTATCAAAATATTCCTAAGTATTAACCGTTGGGCAAGAAAATCATCAAAATAATAAAACAATCATTCAAATTTGAAGCAACGTGCGTAGCAAATTCTACCGGATCCATCAATTGTTTCACAATACCATCCATTCCCAATCGGATAACCTAACCAATTATATGATATTCGAGTATTGCTTCCTCCCCCAGTAACAACGTAGGCCCAGCACAATTAGCTGTGAATGGAGAGACAGAGTTAAATAGGTCACAGTCTCGCAAGTAAAACTCCCCGATACCGAATCATCTATATCTTTAACAATGAACGAACCATCTCCAGGATTATCACAATCTGCATCATTATCATTACAATCTGTAGCACACAAATCTCCTGTTGAATTAATATAAGCAACAGTATCTGAACTACTATTCTGAATAACAAATACATCATCACCAGGCCAAGTGCAACTGCCAGAAGAACGGCTTCCCTTCAATTCAATTGTTCCAGAATTATAGAATGTTGCAGTATTATCTCCAGCATCATTCTTTACACTAAACCCAGTAACTGAAGCAGTGGCTTAGTTCACGCAATCAATATTAAGTTCCAAATCAATCCCATCATAGCTTGCCATTACATGATACCATTGCCCAGCATTCCATGTACTGGTTGTTGAACTAATAACATCTCCACTATAATTAAATTTCATATATCCCTCTTGAATATAAACTTCATAGCTATCATGATAAACAAAACTCACATAACTCGTCGAAGAAGTATATTCGTCATCAGGCATAAACCAGAAATCTATTGTGAGTTCATCTGCATCAATTCCATTATCAGTAGTATTCACATAATCATTATCGCCATCAAAACTTAAGGCACAACCATACTTTGCATCAGTACAATTCCATTTCGGTTCATTAATTCCCTTAAATGTACCATTATTACTTTGCTGACTCACATCAACAACGAAAGTATCATTATCTCCAATTGCAGAAACATTATCAAAATTAAACATTAGCACTAAACTATCGTTATAGAAAGTATAATTAGTTCCATTCCAATTCCATACAAACTCATCTAAATCATCTGCGTTTGTTATTGAAATATTTATTTCTGCATATGTATCTAGGGTAGATTCGTTGTCTGCCGGCGTCGGAAAAGAAAAATTGATTCCTGGAGCAAAATCTAAAGTAATACTATAATTCCCTTCCTCTCTCCAATTATTATTTCCAACAGTGTCATAACCTAAACAATTCCAGGTGAATGTACCCTCACGAGGTAATGTATAAGTAAAATTTGTGCTGTTTGTTGTGCCTGACAAAACAGTAGTTGAATAATTTATATTATCACCAGTTGAATTCCATAAATAAAGTGTTAAATTAGCAATACTTGCATCTGTGATATTGCAACTAAATAT
>CAYZMD010000175.1:0-2767 GCA_964479425.1 uncultured Methanosarcinales archaeon
CTACATCTTGTAGGAGAATATTAAATAAGCAAGGTAGTGATGATTATAAATATGTTGGACCTATATATTATATTATTGAAGATTTGGAAAATTTAGCTGACGAATATAAATATCTTTGTTTATATTTTGCTGATAAAAATCCTAAATTAAATAAGGATAATCTTGATATTTTTAATGATGTTAATGCATTATTAAAATCATTCTACGAATTGTTCTATAAATTTGATAATAAAAAAGTAACACAGATTGCATCAACTAGAAAAGAAATAATTAAAAGAATACTTGCTAAGATGAAGGAAACAAAGAATTCTGATGACTTTATGTTATTGCATTATTTACTTATCATAACTCAGAAAGTTTTTAATTATGTTGGACCTTTATTGGTGCTTAAATCCTAAAGCATCTTATTTTCTTTTCTTCTTCTTATTAATTTATCAGCGATTTGTTTGAAATATTTAATATTCATATGGTATCCTGTTAATGGTGTAAATGGCATAAATTGGCCATGATAGTCTGTCCCATAAGTTTGTAATAATTTAAATTGTTTTACAAGTATTTGTAAGTTTTCAATGTAACTTTTATTATGTTTGCTAGTACGTGTTTCCAATCCATCAAGTTTAAATTTCTTATATTCTTTTATTTTCTGGGTATAATCTAATCCTTTTTCTGTAAGTTCAATTGCATGAGGAAGAATAGCAATGCCTCCCCAACTGTGTATTCTTTTTATTGCTTCTTTTGGAGTTAATTTAAATTCTGCAGGATGTAGATAAATGTTATATGGTGCACTCTCTTTTAAGTATTTATTTAAAGCATCTTTAACCGAGATAGCATCACCTTTTTTCCATATTGCATAAGCTAAATTTAATTTACTACATGATGAATTTGTTATTAGGGAAGCTACATCTTTTTGCCAGTTTATTGGTGTATTTTTCGGAACTTGTTGGTTGTACCTTTCAGTCATTTTCTTTAATCTTCTTTTTCTTTGTCTTGCTATATCACTAAATTCTGCAAGAGTGTCTTGATCTACATGCTTTAGAAATAACCCAAGAATATGTACGCTTTTGCCTTGGTCTGTAGTGCTTAATTCAACTCCTCTGACGATAAACTTTCCGTTTTTATCAATCATGTATCCAAAACTTGAGAGTTCATTCTTGTCTATATATCCTGTTTTTTTTACGTTTGATAATCCATTAATTGTGTCATGGTCTGAAACTACAATTAAATCATTATTGTTTTGAGGATTATTAATAATCTCTTCTAGAGTGTCATGTCCGTCAGATGCATTTGTATGTATGTGCATATTTACAGTTAGGTATGATTTTTCCAAAAGCTTAGCTATTTCTCCTAGTATTAGAAGTTCATTTAGCTTTTTTGACATTATAATTGACCTCTTTAAATTCAGATATTTTTGTAATTACTGACTTTAGGGAATATAAATCAGTAAGATATAATAGATCTTGATCGTTTATTGATTTTCTAAATAGTAATAATGATTTTGCAAAACCGTCAGTTAATCCTTTATCGTTTATCGGATTCATTATGGAATGTAGTTTTTTTAGGTCTTGTAATTGATTGTCTTTTGTTGTTACTTCTTTTGATGACGAATATATATTCTCTTCGTAGCTAGTTATTATTTTGTCTAAATATTGTATTGAACATTCTTGTAGGTGTTTCATATTTTTTATGTAATATTCTTTTGATTCTTTTAGTTCTTCTATTGCTAAAGATTTTCTTCTTGTTTCATATTTTAACAGTTTTATTGTCTGTTTCATTCTATTTTCTTTTTTTCTACCATATATATTTAAGAATAAATCTGATTTTCTCAAGTCTTTATAGACTCCTGTTAAGAATTTATGTGTGTCTTGTGCGTAATCTTTTCTATCTGTCTCTTGGCAAACGTAGTCAATTATTTTTTCTTTTTCATCTATATTTAAATGCAAATCTAATGTATCTACCAAATGATAGACGTCTTCTAAAAACTGTCCATTTTTGCTGACACTATCAAAATGGAACAAATTTTGTTTTATTTTTTCTACAGATATTGAATTTTGTTCTATTACTGAATTAATAACATCTTCTGTATTTGCGTTAAAATCTCCGCAATTTATACATACATTTTTTAGAGTTAAATCTCTGATAGTTTCAAGGTTATTTTTGTTTTTTATTATTTTGTCAAAAATAGCTAGTGATGTATGAAATAACTCTTTCTCTGATTCTCCTAAATTTATGTCTGTGTATTTAGATACATTTTCATAGAATTTAGTAAGATTATCTTTGTAATATTGTATTACATTTTCTGTGCTTTCTGATTTTATATCTAAATTTGCTGTTTTAAATATATTTTGATAATTTAGTAAATCGTCAATAATAATTTCCATTGTTTTCTTTTTGAATTCTTGATGTCTATCAGAGTTATCAATGCCTTTGAAAACTTCTAATAAATCAGGTCCTTGTATTTTTTCACTCAATAAAAATCCATATCCTTTTTTATCATCCCATAATGTAGTATCTGGAATATATAATTTAGGAACATTCATTTCTTCTATCATAATTTTTAATTGTTTTACTGTAGTTTCTAACTCTTTTTTTGAATAAAACTTTTTTATTTCAATTTTTCCATAGAACATAGCTCCTTCTTTGCACTCGTCGAGAATCATAGTAAGATATTTTTTTATAATGTTTCCTTTTTTATAATGTTTAAAATAATCTTTGATATCTCTCTTGTTTTGGTCGACACAATTTAATGCGTTAAATAAATCATTCCTTT
>CAYZMD010000176.1:0-2757 GCA_964479425.1 uncultured Methanosarcinales archaeon
ACGTTAAGGTCTCCACAGGCGGAATATGGAAAGCTATAGGTAGAGCGGGGTCAATAGCCAGCATATTAAGTTTGATAATAGCTTCTATAATGATTTTTGCACCTGAAATTTTTGGACAAACGCTATACCAATGTATTGATGGGTCTATTCAAAAATCAATTGATTTATGCCCTAATGTAGAAGAGTATTTAATCAAATATGCTAAAGAAAAAGGATATAATTTATCTTTAATTAAATGAAAATGTATGAAAAACAGATAAGGGCGATTAAATAAAATGTGTAAAAGAATGATAAATGAGAATAAATCAATACTAGAGGAAAGTAGGTAATGGACTTTTTGCTTCCTCTTACAATAATTGGTTTTATAATTTCATTCTATTCAATTAGTGAGGGGTATAAGAAAAGAAATATTTTATTCAAATTTAATTGGTTTGACAAAAGTTTATTATTAGTAATATTCTTAGTATTGATTGGAGTTATTTTTTATCAAAATTATCAGATTATTCAGGAACCAGAATCAATATACACTTTATTTAATATTGAATTCACTTATGCTTATTTATCATCTGTTATTGCATTTATATTGGCTGGAATTATTGTAATATATTTTATTGTAAAACTTCATTCAAAAAAACTTAATCAAAGAACACAGTTTATCAAAAATTCATTAGACAACTTAAAGAGAAGAAAGTATGCTGAATTATCAGCAGATTTAGATATTTTTCATGATGAACTTTTGAAGAAATACAAAAGGCCTAAAATAAGACATTTTTATCTTCTAAAATATATAAAATATTGGATAATTTATAAGTTAGGATTAGAAAACAAAAAAAGCTTGGCTCATCAACTAAAGAAAAAATCAAAAAAGAAACAAAAGTTAATGACTAATTCTGAATTTAAGAAAGAAGAAGAGGAAACTTTTGACAGAATGGGACATTTAATAAGTAGTTTTCAATCAAAGGATAAAAGTTGGAAAACCAAATTAAAAAATCTTGTTGATAAATTAAGATTTTTCAGGAACAACAGGAAAAGATATTGTAATCTTCTTGACAAATTCTATAATGAACTTGCAAATGATTCCGACTACATTCAATACTTGATTGAAAATAATTTCAATAGTGTTTTAGAATTATCAAAGATACAAACTAATCGTTTCAATAAAGAAAAACTTTGGGATAAAATTGGAAGATATTTGATAAGTAACAAAAATAGTAAATTATATACAGAATTTAATGAGGACTATTCTGGCAATCGCGATTTATTAGACTTTTTGTTTAAAGATACGTCAAAGTGTGCTGAGTTTTTGACATGGAAACCAATTGGCGATTATGTTATTGAATATATTGAAAATGAAAAAAAGAAAGATGAAGATGAAAATAACTATCAAGAAAACAACTATGATCTAGTCAAACAAAATTCTCCAGTTCATATAGGAATAAGATTTTTTGATTATATGGTGAAAACTGCATTAGAACAAAATACTGCTAGTCATATGTGGCTTTATTATGTTGGCGACTTTGTAGAAAAGATGCTTAGAAACATCAAATACGAAGAAGGTGCAAGAGGAACATTTGCTAGTATGTATGAATATTACATATATGAAATATTTTCTGCTTATGATGACTGGATAACTTATGCAATCAACAATGATAATTATACCGTTGAGTATAATGAACAAGGTGGTCCAAATATTATCCAAAATGCAATAAACTCTTTTGTTTTTGCTATGCATGATGTTCAAAAATCAGATAAATTAAGAGATGATTTTAAGAGCTATTTAAGAGAGATTTTTATTGATACTTATTTTGAATTGGCAACCTGCAATAAGCAAGGAATTGATAATTATGTTGATTATTTTCAAAGGTGTTTGAGAAAAAAGATACAGAGCTATAGGACTATAGATATATCATTTGTTAATTTTTTAAAGCGACCTGTCGATAATCCTCATCAAAGAAGTATTTGGGATAGAGGAGCCCATTATACTATGGATGCTCAAAAGAAACAAAAGCTTGATGTTTTTAAAAACTTTTTAAACTCACTTTTATCTACTTAGTAAATATCTTTTACGAGGTAATAGACAATATGTGCAGAGCACCAGTCTCCTCTCTCGTATGTAAGATAAGTAAAAACTTCGTCCGAAAGGATTTTACGTTGCCGATGTTTCTGGGACTGCCGTAGTTTTTTAGATTTCTATTATTTGAGCGAAGCGAATTTAAAATGAAGGGACTTAAGATGTTTTTTACTTATGAATTCTAATACATTTGTTTATCTATAAATTAGAAAAAAGTTTTTAATAATCAACTAATTATCAAATCTAGTTCTAACAATACTTCAAATAAATTATTTTCTACATGATAATTTAAGTAGATAGGGATTTTATGCAAACCTCGCTTCAAATTAAATGATGCGGATGCTTCAATATTTTTTTCAACAAATCCCCCTGATTTAATAATTTTAGGAAAATATTTTATTAGTTCTTTCCTTGTAAGAATATTTGAGTTGTCTATATTGATAGAATCAATCTCAATTTCTTCGGCTAAATTATTTGATATTTTAAAATATATTTCAAAAGTTTCACCGGTTCTAACATATTCATTAATAACTTTCACATTTAGATTAACACCAGACTGCCGGTAGGTATCTAAGATATTAGGCAAAACAAAAAATCCAAATAAAACTATCACAATTAACAAACCTACAGATATTTGTAAAACTCCTTTTTTGTTTGTCATGAAATTATATTTCCCCCAAATAATG
>CAYZMD010000177.1:0-2727 GCA_964479425.1 uncultured Methanosarcinales archaeon
AGAAGGTGATGTATCAGTTAAAGAAGAACTTACGAAAAGAACTTCTGGCAAAGATTCAATAAACTATCAACTTCTAGGCAATTCTTTTTCATTCCACACTTATCAATATACATATAAAATGTAGTGGTTAACTCTATTATTAAATAGTAAGTCTGTATAAGTTATAGATAGAAAAGGTTATAAATACGTAGTGGTTAACTACTACAATGGTAAGCATAGTAACTAAAAGAATTAAAGAGAAAGAATATCTCTATTTAGTTACTTCTATAAGAAAAGGTAAAAAAGTAATTCAAAAAACAATCAAATATATTGGCAGAAAAAGACCAATTTTAAAAGAAGAATTTACTTGTATACAGTTATCTTATATAAAAAAAGATTGGATTCTTAATGATTTTGTTGATGAACTTTCATATCAAGACCATGAAAAAATGAAAAAAGCGTCTGATATATATAAAAATCACATAAAAGAATTAGATAAAATATCGCAAGAGAAAGAAAGAGAAAAGTTTCTTAGCATGTTCATTTCGCATAGTAATGCTATAGAAGGATCAACCTTGTCAGTCAAGGAAACCTTTGATTATCTGTTTGAAGATACAACCCCAAGTAATCATACAAAAAAAGAACTACACATGGCATTAAATTTACTCGATGCATGGATATATGTTGAAGAAAATTATAATAGAATCCCTACTAAAAAAGATATTCTCAATTTACACAAATTAGTCAATAATCGGATAGAAACAAAAGAAACTCTTGGAAAATATAAAATAATTCAAAATTATATAGGAGACGTCCACACAAGCTCATATTTATTTGTTGACGAAAAAATGAACCAATTTTTCAAATGGATAAAAAAAGCTTTTGAAAAAATAAATGACTTTGAAGTTGCTTTTCAATCACATGCACAATTTGAAATAATACATCCATTTATTGACGGGAACGGAAGAGTTGGAAGACTATTACTTAATTGGTTATTAATGAACAAAAAGCTTATGCCTCTTGCAATACATGTTAATAAAAGAACTGACTATATCAACGCCCTAGATAACGCAAGAAAAGGAAAAATAGAAGCAATATGTAAATTCTGTTTCAAAGAATACATTAAACAATATGAATTCATGTGATAAATAAAATAAAAAATTGATAAAAAAGAATCACAAAACAATCGTGATTTCTAATAACACCATTCACCATCCTTCTGGACTAATTTCCCATTAACGAAAATTTCTCCACCTTCAGGATTTTCTGGAATTTTTCTAAAATCACATACTATATCCCAATGAATTTCACTATTATTTAATCCGCCACCATCCATAAGATCTCTCTTATAGGAATCTCCAATGGCTAAGTGAATTGTTCCACCAATCTTCTCATCAAACAATAAATTTTTGATATATTTAGTTATACCATAATTACAGCCAATACCAAATTCTCCGATTCTTTTAGCGCCTTTAAGCTCTAACATGTTTTTTAAGAATTCTTCATTTTCTTCAGCTGTAGCTTTTACAATTTTACCTTCTTTAAATTCTAACCTTATTCCTTTTACTTCATTACCATCTCTAATTGCAGGATGTGTAAATGTAATATATCCTTCTATACTTTTTTCTAAAGGTCCATAAAAGACTTCTCCGTCAGGCATGTTATACTTTCCATCACAAACATCTGCTCCTCTACCTTCTAAACTAAATTTCAAATCAGTTTTCCCAGGAACTTTCAGATGAACTTCTTTTGCATTATCAAATATTTTCTTAATTTCATTCATTTTTGCTCTTGTTTTACTCCAATCTATGTTTGTTGCAGAATAAACAAAATCTTCAAAATCTTTTAAAGACATTCCAGCTTCTTTTGCAGCTCCCTCTGTTGGAAGTCCAACAATATTCCATCTTTTTCCAGCAAATTCTTTACCATTTCCAACAATCCTATCTTTCATTGGTTTTGATGCTTTTTGTACTAGAGCAATTCTATGGCTATCAACATCTTCCAAATATTTGGGATTAAATTTAGCAGCAACAGAAATACTAGCATCAATTTCTTCTGACATCTTTTTCATAAACTCAGGACATCTAATTAATTGAGATTCATTAGCATTCTCAATATAATATTTAGAAAAATCAGGATTAGTAATCTTAATAACAGGATAAGCTCCCTTATCTACTACTAGCCTTGCAACTTCATATATGAAATCTCTTGCTATTTCTTCGCCTTGCACTCTAACTAAATCTCCTTCTTGAATTAAAGTAGAATAATTTACAACTATTTTTGCTAACTCTTTTGCTCTTTCATCCATATTTACCACCTAGAATAAGCATTTCTTATGTATTATATATTTCTTACGTTATTTTTTAATTATTCTTCCAAAGAAGAATATAATTCTTTATCTTTTCAATACTAAAGAAATTCCTTCATAAGATTTTAATCCACGAAAAAAAATAAAAATAAAATATTAATAACTTCTTGCAAAGTAAATATTAACTTTAGCTTCCTTTTCGCAATAAATACATTTACTACCTTCCTTTACAGAGTCTTCGCCTAAAGGAATACATCTAGTTGAAGCACCAGTTGTTTTTTCCTTTATCAAGTCTTCACAATCAGATTCATTACAAAATGTTGTTTTAACCATCTGACCTTTTTTGATAGCTTCTTTCATCTCTTCAAAGTCATTTGTTTCAACAATATTATCAAACATTTTTTTATGAGCTTTCTCATACATATCAGTATGCATCTCCT
>CAYZMD010000178.1:0-2719 GCA_964479425.1 uncultured Methanosarcinales archaeon
TAGACTAGTCCGTAAAAATAATTATATTTTTTACTTACGGACCAGTATATATTATAGGGAAAACTATTTAAATAAAAAAAATAAAATTTATAGAATGGCTGATACTATAAAAGATTTATCAAAACGTATTTCTAAATTGGAAAAAGACGTAAATCAAATAAAGACATTTGTTAATATTCCTCAATCTTCTAAATCTACTAGCTCTGCTAGTACTTCTTATAAGGTTTCTGATGGAAAACTACCGAGTAAACCTTCAAAGCCATTGAATTTACCTTCGTTTACTACTATAATAACATCATTAGGAGTTATCGGAATAGTAATAGGATTGATTGCATTATTTTCTTGGGCGATTGAGAATAAAGTGATTGGTCCTCATATGCAAGTATTTATAGGAATATTAGTTGGTCTTACGTTATTTTTCGCAGGAGCTAAATTTTATAAAGAGCATTCTAATTGGTCTATTGTTTCATTTGGTGGAGCAATATTTGTAGAATATCTTAGTTTATTATATGCTATGTCGGCTATTAATTTAAGTTCTTACGTTGCATTTTTTGGAATGATTATATTCTCGGTAATAGGAGTTATACTGGCTTTGAAATATGATTCTTTATTATTGGCACATTACTCAATTATAGGTGGTTTTATTGTTCCTATCTTGACTAGTACTGGTAGTAATAATTTTTATTTCTTGTTTGCTTTTCTATTTGCTTTATCAATATTTATTTTATTTGTATCATCAAAAAAGAATTGGGCATCTATTAGATTATTATCTTTTTTCGGAATTTTAATGTATCAAGCAGCTGCATATACACCTTTCTCATCAGGTTTAAACAAATTGGATTCAATAACTTCTTTAGTTTATTTGATATTGTTCTTTGCACTTTATAATTTGAGTACTATTGCATTTGCGACTAGACAAAAGAAAGATATGAAGGGTTTAGATGTTTTTGTCTTAAACTTGAATTCAATTACATTTGCATCATTTTTAGTATATCTTCTTCGAAATACAATGGGGATTAGAGGACTTGGTGGAATATTAGCATTAGTTTCTTTTGTTTATTTAATTGAGGGTAACTTAATTAAGAAATATATGCCTTATGTTATGTATTCTTTGATTGGTGCAGGTATAGTATTAGTAAACATAGCATTAATTATGATCTTAAAATTATCATCATATAATTATCTGATTATCTTTGCGTTTGCACAGTGGGCTTTATTTGGCTTAATGTATAGGAAAAGTCAAATAAAAATGTATGCTATTTTTGGTATATCTTTTTTGGTAATGACTATAATGTGGATTCTCTTTAATCTTAATATTAGATTTCTTCCTACTGAAGAAGGAATTTTTGTATTAGTTTTTATGTTAGTAATTTTAGGCTCTTGGATTTTTGCAGCTGTAAAATTACCGGATGCAGAAATGTATGGATTGTTTGCTATTATTCTTGGATTTATGTATATTTATGTGATTGTAACATTTGTAAATCAATTCTATGCTGGAAAAGTTGTAACTATAATTTGGAGCTTGGCTTGGCTAGTATATAGTTTAATATTATATCTTGAGGCTAATAAACAGGCAGAAAAAAATAAAGATTTTGTAAAGGTAAAAAACATTGGAATTTTTTTCTTAGGAATTACTCTATTTAAAATAGCATTTAATGATTTAGTTCTATTATCAGGCGGTGCTAGAATTATTGGATTTATGCTTTTTGGCTTGATCTTGTTGATTGGAGGGTATAAACTTAAAAAATGAAAAAAACAATTATTTTTATGATGATTATACTATGTACTAGTGTGTTTGCTCAAGACCTTTCCAAATATGAATTTGAAAGAGATGTGAAAGTTGATTGTGATGAATTTATTGGTTATGGAATGATTGATGTTGATAATGATTTAATGCAAAAAACACATTTATTATCTGATTTATATTTGGATTCAGAATATTATGTTGTTCGTGGAGGAGAATCTTTGACAAGAGATTGGTTTATTCAAGACTCAAATATTAATAATATTGCTGGATTGAAATCTTTAGTAGATGGAAATTTTAAAACAAGTTATTCTTTGGAAAAACCTAATAATGTTTTGAAGGTAACTTTGAAAAACCCACATACTCAGACTTTTAATAAAATAAAAATAAATATTGCTGATTCAGAACTGACTAATGTCATTTTTAAAAATAAAGGTTCTGAATTAAATGTAAGGCAAATCAAATCGGGATTTGAATATGTTTATTTGTTGGATGAGCAAGTTCAAACAAATGGAATTGAAATTGAACTTTATTTTACTAATATCTTGAAAGTAAAAGAAATTTCTTTGTCTAGTTTTCAAAAATCTAGTATATCTTTTTTGATAGATAATGAGTGCTCTAGAACATACAAAATGTATTATGGTGGATATGGAGGGTCTTTTGCTTCTTATAGGAAAACCCAATTTCCTGCAGATACACAGGCAAATCTTGCCGGTGAAATAGCTAATTTAGAGTACAATTTGGATTTTGATGGTGATAAGGTTGCAAACAATAGAGATAATTGTATTAACACTCCAAATGCAGACCAAAAGGACATCAATTATAATGGTATAGGTGATTCCTGCGATGATTTTGATAGGGATGGTAAAATGAATGATGAAGATAATTGTCCTGATATACCTAATCGTAATCAGCTAGACTCTGATAAGGATGGTTTTGGAGATGTTTGTGATGAAGAGGACGATAGGTTTAGTG
>CAYZMD010000179.1:0-2715 GCA_964479425.1 uncultured Methanosarcinales archaeon
ATTTTGAAAATACTTTTTTTCTTTTTCAAAAATTTTTATTAGTGATTCTATTAAAGGATTTGCATAATATATTCTATATAAATTTTTATTTTTAAGTATTATATTATAAATTGTTAATTTTCGAATTGCTCTATGTAAATTTCCGCCTTTTGTTCCTGTAAATTTTTCTATGTCTGAAGTTGAAAAATCTTTATTTGGATAACTTATGAGTAATCTAATTATGCGAATATTAACTTTACTTCCTAATATGTTTTCTATCATTCTTCTAGTTCCATTATAATTTTAATGAAAGGTTTTACTATTTCATCTAAAAAACCTTGTGCATCTTCTTTTTTTCCTTGAAATCGTGTATAATATGTTTGTTTTTCTCTTTTTTCTTTTCCTAATCTATATTGATTTGCTATTGTTGATGCATCCGCTCCTATCAATGTTTCAAATTCTTTTTCGGCCTCTAAAATAAGCTTTTTTATTTCTTTGTATGTTGGACTTTTAATTAAAAATTGTTCTAATGCCTTAAGTGTTTCATCATGAGCACTGGGTGCACTTATTTTCAAATTGAACACTTTACCTAAATAATATTTAGCAGCATTGTGCATAGCATAATAACCAGCTATAATACTCCATTTTTGACTTTTTTCTAGTATTTCTTCTGCTTCTTCCAAATCAAGTTCAGCATTTTCTTTATGCCAATTAATGTATCTTTCTCTTTCAATTGGCGATAGTTTTTCTTTTGTCATTATACCTTATAAAGTATAATAAGTATACTTCTTTATATACTTTTGCTTTTTAAGGTAAATATTCTTACCTTTTAAGGTATATTTGTTGTTAATATAATGAAAACTAATTCTTGCCCTACTTCTATAATAATTCAAAAAAACTAAGATTACTTTCTTCAACAAACCTGCTTTTTAAAGCTGTTACGACTAGAGTTTCACTCCATACAATTATCACAATATGTTCGCTAGAAACAAAAGTTATCATAAATTATACAAACTCATCTAGAATAAACATAATTTAGTTGTTGTTTTCCACCTTTAGTATCAATTGAAAGGGGAGTGGCAATTTGCCCCCACCCTTAAGAAGATCATTAATCCCTTCGTCTCATATCTTTCAAATAGCCTTAGCGCCTTTAGAGAATATCAAAAATTGTATTATATAACTTACAACAACCCACTACACTCAATTCCTAACCAAAACTATATAAACAACAATTTTTATTCTTTTTACTATGGAGAAAGCAATCGAGAAATACGCATTACAAAATGCGATCAAATTTGAAGGAAAGGCAAACCCAAAAGCATTAGTTGGCAGAATAATGGGAGAATTTACAGAGGCAAGAGCAAATCCAAAGGCAACGATGGAAAAGATTAATTCAATTGTTTCTGAAGTAAACAAACTAAGTTTAGATACACAGAAAAAAAAACTTCAAGAGATTGCTCCTGAATTACTTGAAAAGAAGAAAAAAGAAGTAAGAGACATTTTCGCATTCCTTAAACTTGAAGGTAAAATAAATACGGCGTACCCTCCAGGCCCTGAAAAATATCCACACATGGGACATGCAAAAGCCTCATTACTTAATTATGAATTAGCTAAAAGAACTGGCGGAAAATTCATTTTAAGATTTGAAGATACCAATCCTAAATTAGTAAAAAGCAAATTCTACGACATAATAATGGAGAACCTAAAATGGTTAGGTATTACTTGGGATGAATTACTATATGCATCAGATTTTATGGAATTATATTATGAGAAAGCAGAGCACATGATTAATGAGGGGAAAGCATACATGTGTACATGTGGAGTTGAGCAAATTAGAGAAAACAGACAAAAAGCAATTACATGCAATTGTCGGGATAAAAGTATAGACGAAATTATGAAATTATGGAAAAGTTTCTTTACTGCAAAAGCAGGTAGCATGATTCTAAGATTAAAAATAGACTTAGCTCATCAAAACTCAACAATGCGAGACCCAACAATATTTAGAATAATTGATACTCCGCATGCAAGATATAAAGATAAATATAGAGTATGGCCAAATTATGATTTTCAAAACGCAATCATGGATTCTCATAGTAATATTGACATGCGAATTAGAAGTAAAGAGTTTGAGATGAGAAGTGAATTGCAAAGATGGATTCAAGAATCATTAGGAATTAGAACAACTAAAACTTATGAGATTGGCAGATTTAATATTGAAGGTGTTTTATCAAGTGGAAGAGTAATCAGAGAGAAAGTACAATCTGGAGAATTAATTGGATGGGATGATCCTAGCCTGCCAACACTCGTTGCTTTAAAGCGAAGAGGATTTCAAGCAAAAGCAATTAAAGATTTTGTCTTAAGTACAGGAATTACTAAGAATGAATCAACTCTAACTTGGGATGATATTATTATGCATAATAAGAGATTATTAGACGCAGAATCTAACAGATATTTCTTTATAGAAAATCCTGTAAAAATTACAATAGAAAACGCTCCTAAAATCAGTGTTAATCTAAAAATTCATCCTGAAGATGAAAAAAAAGGATATAGAGGATACGATACTGAAGGTAAATTCTTTATTTCACAAAATGATTTTGATAATATAGAGGAGAATGAAGTTGTTAGACTTATGGATTGTTTAAACTTTAAGAAACAAAATGATAAGTTTGTATTTGATTCACAAACTCATATAGATTTTAAAGGCAAAGGAAAAAAAATAATACATTATTTACCTGT
>CAYZMD010000180.1:0-2709 GCA_964479425.1 uncultured Methanosarcinales archaeon
CTGTTTTAGATTATTGGTTGCTTCATTAGAAAATGTTAAACATAATATTTCTGATGCCTTACATACATCTTCTTCTACTAAATGGATTATTTTTTTAACTATAGTGAATGTTTTTCCTGTTCCAGCCCCTGCTTTAATTACGCAAGGTCCTTGTGTTTTATTTATTGCTTGTTTTTGTGGTGTCATTTTAAGTATATATTCCCGTAATTTTTATGATAAAAATAATTATCCTCTGTCTTTGCTTCTGATTTCAAAGTTTGCATTTGATGAATCTTTGCATCTAAATTGTCTGCATGATAAACTAACATAGCTTCAGGGAATGCAGGAAGCTTAGGACTACCATATTCCAAGTTTCCATGATGACTTAGACACATATGAAGAAGTTTCATTTTAAGCGTTTTATCTATGTCTAATTGTTGTAAAATTGAATTTGTTTTTTTATATCCTAATACTACATGACCAATTAACATACCTTTTTCAGACACTTTAATGCTTGATTTTATTTCAAATTCTTCAATTTTTCCTATATCGTGAATGATTGCACCAGTAATCAATAAATCTGCGTCTAATTCTGGATGCACTTTTAATGTACTTGCACAAATGTTAGTTACGTTTAATGTATGTTCTAATAATCCACCTATCCATCCATGATGATTATACATTGCCGCAGGACTATGTTTAAAGTCACGCAGAAACTTTTCGTCTGAGAATAATTTATCTAAGAAAAGTTTAAGCTCAGGATTTTTTATGCTTAGGATGTGTTTTTTAAGTTCTGACCACATTAACTCAATATCTTTTTCGGTTGTTTTTATGAATTCACCGATATCATATTCGTCCTCTGCTAAAACTCTTATTTTTCCGTCATTATTATTTGCAATCTCTAAACTATTATTCCAGGCACTTACTTTGCCAGTGATTAGAATAACATCGTCACTTTTAATCTTATCATATATGGCTTGAACAGCTTCTTCATCATCTGAACCCCAGTATTTATACATGATTTCTTTTGATGAATCACCAAGTCTTAATTCAAATTTATAACCATTTTTATATTTAGCAACTGGTTTTTTGAATTTAACTACGAATATGTCGCAGATAACTTCTCCTTCTTTCATGTCTTTTATGTATTGTGATTTTTTAATCATTATATTGCTAACCTCTCAATCTATTTTTTACCAAATGCTAATAAAATATCTATCTAACTCTCTGATTGTTATTTTTTCTTTAATAATATCATTTACTAAATACTCTCTGAAGATTGTACACTTGATAAAAAAATCAGCATAGTCTTTATCAACATCATCATAATTTATTTTGTTTTTTATATTTTTATATTTTACATTGCATTCTTTAGGAAATAATTTAGATAGTCCTTTACGAGCATATGTATCATATATATAAAAAGAATTTTTCAAATGAAAATGTAAATATTTAGATATGAATGATCTATTTTGTTTTCTAGTGATTTTTTTTATTTCGTTAAGTAAAAATTTATGTAATTTAAATATTTTTTTTATTTCTTCAATGTTTATTTTAATATCAGTATTTTGTTTTATCTCTTTTATTCTTTCATCTAAATTAATATTTATTATTAATTTAACTACTTGTTCTTCATAAAATTTATCACTAGACACTTTTGGAGATTTATTAGTTTTTCTTCTTTCAATTGCAGCGGCATATGTTCTACCAATTATCAAGAATTTTGCAATGATTTCTTCTGCTGAGTTATGCAAAGGATATTCAGAACATAAATCATATAGAATTTTATTTGTTAAGTTCCAGTTAGATTCAGTCTTGAGTATTTTTTTAATCTCCTCACTATGGTCTTCATTCATCTTCATAACCTCGCAATCCTTCCTGCATCCGTAATTTCTAATTGGTCATTACGTATCAAATCCATATCTCTTAACTCGTCAATTGCTCTGTATAACATAGCGGTAGACATATCAACTTTTTTTGAGAGTTTACTTATATTTTCATATTCACCGTCTGCTAAATACTCTAATATTTGCTTTTGACTGGAAGTAAGTTTAAAGCTCATCCTCGGCAGATATATTACTGAACTTTTATCTTCTTCGGGATTGTATGCGATTTTTTTAACACTATCATGCCTTGCGTAAGCTGCAAATAATAATCCTAATGCCTGAGTTTTTCTGCCTGAAGTAACATTTACATAAATCAGATCATCCCTAGACTGCATATCAATAATTTCAACACATTTAGTTGCAACTGCAACAATATCTAAAAGTGCAATTTTAATTGCTTTGACATCTATTACCTTACCTAAAGAATCTTGAATCAGTTTAAGTGATTTTGTTTGTCTTTCATTAGGTTTCTTGTCTATTAAAAGAATAAGTTTATCTGGCCCTAATTTAGTTGCGGCTAATAAAACTGGGTCTGGATTGTATAAAGTAGCAATTAAAATTTTTTTATTCATGATAACCCCCTCATCTGAGGAAATTACGTCTTTTTTCTTTAAAAAACTTTGCATACTACGTATGAAAGTCAATTAATATTTAAATCATTCTATCTTCAAGGTGATAATTCTACCAAATGGTAGAAAGTATTAAATAGTTACTAATTCTAATAATTCTTATGATGGTAAAAATTATGCAAGATATAATGAAAAAATATAATCATTTAGAAAAAACTGCGCCCGCAATTCTTAAACCTGAATTAATAAGAAAATGTATAGAAGATGGATTAGAT
>CAYZMD010000181.1:0-2649 GCA_964479425.1 uncultured Methanosarcinales archaeon
TTCATTATAACAAAAATAACATGCCCCATCATCACAAGTTCCACTGGTACACGTCGCACCATTCCAAAAACAACCATCTCCACTTAAGGAACCATCACAAGCAGTTTCATTAGAACAAGAAAGACAATTACTATCACAATCTCCAGAAACAAAACTAACTAACAACAATAATGAAATTACAAATAATATTATTTTTCCTTTCAACCTGTCAAACTCCCCTTTTAATAATATATAATTAAATTAATAATATCATATTTATATACTTTTTGATTTCAAATATCATTTATGTAAAAAACAACTCTTTTCATTTAACTTTTTGATTACTATTTTCAAACTATATTTACAATAATAAACAATTGATAACAACAATCATTTTAAAATCAATTTTAATTCATAGTTAAAAGGTGATATAATGTTATTATCAAAAAGTGTTTTTTTCAAAGCAAGTCATAAATTACAAGATGCAGAAGGTCAACCATTACACGAGCATAATTATAAACTTATGGTAGAAGTTGAAGAAAAAATTAACGATATAGGTATGATTATTGACACAAGAACCCTGACAAGCACAATGGAAAAAGTTATTATTGCTCAACTTAAAGGAGCGTTTCTTAATGATTATATGAAGCAACCAACACTCGAACATATTGCTGTTTGGATATGGAATGAACTTAAACCATATGTGAAACATATGAAAAGAATTAGATTGTTTGAAAATCAAACATTATTTGTTGAATACGATGGGAAAAATAAATAAATCAGAAGTCATGTATTTTAACAAATTTTTTAATGTTTTTTTTATAACTTTTTATTTCTTTTAAAATTTCATTAAATATCTTTTTGATTTCTTTCTCTTTACTTTTAGTAATAGAATCAACATTGCAAATTATACAAGGAGAATATGAATCATGTTCAATCACCTTAATTTTTCCATTAATTAACTTAACACACCAATAAGGATAAATTTTACAAATTTTAGGACGAACTTCATATATTTCACACTTCCCATTTTTAAGGAAATAACATTTTCCTTTTTTCTTTTTAATTCTTAAAATTTTATCGTCAGCAAGGATAGAATATCTTAAAGCACCTTCTAGTGCTGGATCATCGTTTTTTAATGATTTTATAACTTTTTTAGATAGTTTTGAAAAATCTAGAAACTCACTATAATTCTTCCCTGTAAATTTCATAATCTTTTTTGCATCATTAATTCCAACAAAAGCAAATCCCTGAATACAACAATGATTTTTCTCATTACATTCTAAACATTTTTTTAACATATTATCAATCATTGCATCTTAGCCAAGCTATAAAACTTTCCTCTTTTTTTTACTAATTCTTCAAATGAACCTTGTTCAATTATTTTACCATTATGCATCATAATTATTCTATCAACATTTCTAAGTGTGCTTAATCTATGAGCAACAATAAGCATAGTCTTATCCATCTTATCTAATTGTCTCTGAATTTTTTCTTCAGTTTTACTATCTAGATGGCTAGTTGCTTCGTCTAAAACAATTATGTCTGAGTTTTTATAAAGAGCTCTTGCAATACCAATTCTTTGCCTTTCTCCACCAGAGACTTTGTAACCTTTTTCTCCAATTAAAGCATCCCATCCACGATGTAACTTTTTAACAAGAGAATCTAACTGAGAGATATTAATTACTTTAGATACTTTTTTCAAATCTTTTTTCTTTGAAGAAATTGTTATATTCTCCATCAATGACATATTAAAAACTTCAGTGTCTTGTAAAACAACACCAATAATTTTAGTAATAGATTTATGCCTTATTTCTTGTAAGTTAACGCCATCAATCATTATTTTTCCAGATGTTGGTTCATATAATCCTAATAATAATTTTACAAAAGTACTTTTCCCACAACCACTTTGTCCTGCAAACCCAATTTTATCGCCTCTATTAATAACTAAATTGAAATTTTTAAGAACCAATTTATTTTTATATTTGAAATTTAAATTTTTAAATTCAATCTTATTCCATTTAGTTATTTTTTTCTTAGTATCTTCATCAATAATCTCCTGTCTAAAGATAGTCATGAATCTTCCTATTGCAGTTTTAATATTCAAGAAATCAGTTATATGTCGAGTATATTCATGCATTGCATCTTTTAGATGCGTAAAGTAAGTTGCAAAGACTAAAATCATACCAACAGTTATGACACCAATTGAAACATCCAATCCCAAAATAAGAAGAAATAAACTCAACATAACTCCTGAAAATATTTTTACAGTCTGTATCTTAGATCTACTAATACTTCTAGTTTTAACCCAACAATTATAATATTTTTTCTCAAAGTCAACAGTTCTTCTCTTTATAGAATCTTTTAATCCAAGAGATTTTACCGTCAATAAATTTGAAGCACTCTCATAAATTTTTCCACTAATTTTTTCTTGAAGTTTGAATAACTTTAATTTCCAAACTTGCAATCTATTATTATAATAACTTTCTATGGCAAGGTAAACAACAGAATAAAATAATGCAAAAAATAAATATCTATAATTAAGCAAACTGATTGAAACTAAAGCTCCACTAATCAAAGTAAGAAAATGCATTCCTGAATTTGTATAATGTTTAACACCAGTAAAGACGGCTTCCCCTCCAGCATTAATTCTTTGAATTAAACTTCCTG
>CAYZMD010000182.1:0-2624 GCA_964479425.1 uncultured Methanosarcinales archaeon
AACTAGATAAGATAAGGAATGTACTTGATGATTTAGCAATAAAACAAGTAATTATTGTAAGCCATGAAAATAAGATTGAGAGCTATGTTGATAAGGTAATTAGAATAGATAAAGCTAATCATATTTCGAAAATAATAAATAACAAAGTTTAAATATTAGAATTCATATTTTATTATAATAAGTATCAAAGGGGATGGTTATATATGAAGAAGAGTTTCATTTTATTTGTGATGTTATTTGTATTATGTTTTGGCGTTCACGCTCAATCAGTTGTATTAGACAAAGTAAGAACCTACAGTAGCGAGAATGGTTTCTTTGATTTGATTGTAGAACCAATTGACAATGAGATTACAAACATAGAAAGTGCAAGATTTAGAATTAATTTAACAAACAACAAACAAAGTTTGGATTATATTGGTGTTACTTTTGTTGATCCACAAGATTGGAAATTGATAAATACAGATCCTATATATTATGGTACTTCTGAAACAACTTTGTATCCTTTAAAATCAATGACTTATGATATAGTCCTTGAACCTAAAGTTGATATTATTCCTGGAGGACAAGTTATTAAAGCTATTTTTAAAGCACGAAAAAGTGGTGAGATAGTAGAAGTCCCTTTAGATGTATATGTTAAAACATCAGCTTTTGCAAAATATTCTCCTGATATTAAAGTTGAAGTTATAATGGATGAAAAAGTTGACCCAAGAGAGGATACTGAAATTACTATTAACTTAGAAAATTATAATGCAAGAGTATATGGTGAAGAAGAAATAAGAGTAGTTATGACAAGCAAGCTCCTTGAAGATCATGAAGTATTGATTGGCTTAGGCGCAAGAGTTGGAGAGGCCCCGGCAGTTGCAAATGTAAAATTTAAGTTACCTAAAAATCCTAATCAAGGTCCAATGGATGATAAGATTGAAGGTTATATTGAGATTGGCGATTTAAAAATTAATATTCCTAAATTTGATTTTGAGATTATTGATTATACAGAGAAATTTACAGAAGAAATTGACATTGCTTCATCATATCTAGGTTTTAAAACAATAAAAACTTTAGTTTATACAAATGATGGTAATAATCTTAAGAAGCAGATTGTTCAAGTTCCAACAGGATTTTTAAGTCGATTTTTTACAAATACAAACCCTGATGCAAGAATAACAAAAGAAACTACCGGTCAAAGATACTTTGAATGGGATTTAGAACTTGAGCCTAAAACAAGTAAAACTATTTATGTTACTCAAAGTTATGTTTGGTTAATTCTTTTAATCCTTTTAGCGATTGGTATGATTTTTTATAGTTATATGAGTAAGAGCCCAGTAATTGTTGAGAAAGAAGCATTTAATATTGAGACTTGTGACGGTGGAATCTCTGAAATGAAAGTTAATGTAATTGTAAAAAATACAAGTACAAAACCAATTGAGAAACTGCAGATAATTGATAAAGTTCCAAATATTGTTGATGTTATGCAAGAATTTGATGTAGGTACATTAAAGCCAAATAAGATATTAAAGCGAGAAGGTTCTAGTCTCATTAAGTGGGAGATTCCTGAACTTGATCCTTATGAAGAAAGGATTTTAACCTATAAGATAAAATCAAAGCTAAGTATCTTAGGAGATTTTACTTTGCCTGTTGCAAATGTTAAATATCATAAAGGCAAAAGAAAAATTGTTATTTATTCAAACAACGTAAGCGTACAAGCTTAAATTTTTTTTTCTTTTTCTTAGAAACCTTTATAAACAAATTACTTTCTCTTATCATTATCCCCTCTTAGCTCAACGGCTAGAGCGTTCGGCTGTAGATAGTGTTTTGATATGTCGTTTAGACTTTGATGATTAACACTCAGCTGGTACCGAGAGGTTGCTGGTTCAAATCCGGCAGAGGGGATTCATCTTTCTTTTTGTGCAATGGGATTGAGCGAAGCGAATATCCTATGCTTTTCCCCAGGGTTTTTAAAAAACGCTGGCTCCATATCTGTCAGAGGGGATTCATATATTTTTTTATTTTAATTTATTAGTGTGAATTTTTCATTAAAAAAAAAGAAATATTAATTATTAATTAGGAGTTTGTTATCTTCTTATTTTCTGTCTTCTTTTGGGATTGTTACTTTTTACTTTGTAGTTCTGTTTTTTGGTTATATTTTTGCTGCATTCTATTCAATCTTTGCCAGCTTTGTTGTTGTTCATCCTGATTTCCCAGAAGTTTTTCTTGCAATATTGCTGCTGTTCTACTTGTTTGATGTCCCAGTATCTTATTAGTCTCTGGATCTTTTATAGTATAATCAAGAATTCCTCCTGGACGATATTTTTGTATAGCTGCGTCTATTGAATCTGCATTTATATAATATATAGTTGGGTATAATTTACCTTCTTTATCATAACCATCAATAATATTCCACTTGTTGTCTTCTGTTTTATATACTGTTATAGAATGGAGTGTATGATCCGAGTCAAATCCAATAATATAACTTTCTTTGCCATGCTCTCTTAATACATAGGCATTAGCCCAAGTTGTGTCACGACAGATACCTATTAGATTTTTAATTGTTTTTCTGGGGTCGTATGCAAATGAATTCTCTCTTGTATCATTATTCAATTCAAATAAAGCATTGAATAGAGCAAGTT
>CAYZMD010000183.1:0-2598 GCA_964479425.1 uncultured Methanosarcinales archaeon
CGGTTAAAATCAGTTAAGTAATTTCTTAACTGTTTTAATAAAATAAGGACTCTTTACCCAAACAGCTGAATCATAGCTAGGGTGCAGTCCTTTTTCGTCCTTCATAAGCATAAATACTAGAGTAGAATCGTCAATAATAACAAATCTACCATCATAATTAATCTTCTTAAAATCAGCTTCTCTTAGCTCTGCAGGGATATTGTTTGAACCAGACATGATTTGCAATTTAACGCCTTTCTTTTTAGCTTTATTAAGATTTGTTCTAAGAAAGCTCATTTTTCTAGTAAGACCTTCTTTGCTTGAGACGATTAGAATACTTTTACTAGCATTATCTATTGTATTTTTTATATAGCTATATACGTTTGATCTACCGTTAATACTTCCGCTTAATTCTGTTGCATCGACTCTGTCAATACCTTGAGTATGTAATAATTCAAGTTCTTCAAAAACAGGTGTATCTTTTAATTTATCAATAGAATTAATATGAAAATCCTGATCAGTAATAATAGTTTGTTTTACTCTTTTGATTATTTCTTCTGGTGGAACTGCAATATATTTGATAGGTCTTCCAACCTTCATAATGATAAAACCTTTTCTTTCAAGACTTTCAAGGACGTCATAAGCTCTTGATCTTGGAACATTACTAATTTCAGATAATTCTCCTGCTGCAGCAATTCCTCGTGACAATAAAGCTGTCCATATTTTCACTTCATAAATATTAAGATTGAAATTATTTTTTATTTGTTCCATAAAGTCTTTTTGAATAATCATTATATTAGTCCCTCCTGTAAATAAACAGAACCCCTTTTTGTCTTTTATTAAAAGGTTAGAAAGGCTTAAAACTTATAAAGCTTTTGCATATTCAGTACTGAAAAGTAACGAATTTCGTCCTTTTTGTAGTACTTTTAGTCTTTTTAACACAATAATTGACAAGAATAAGAGATAAAAAAATAAAAAGAAGAAAAATTATTTATTTTTCTTGTAATAGATAATTCCAAAGATAAGTCCTAGAACAATAAGTATTTCAAAAAATACAAACATTGCAATATAAACTGTATCACTTCCCTTGTCAACAACTTTACTTGTTGAACTTGTGCTTACATATTCTGTTGCAGGTAATGTACTTGTTGTATCAACTTTGACCTTATCATTTGTTACCGCCACACTAGCACTATCTGTTTTTACAATTGTTGTGCTTGGTGGTGTTGTAATTGCTGTTGGCGTAGTAGTTATTCCACACTCAACTTTTAATTCAGTCTGATTTGTAATACTTCTAGAACTATATGTTGCTTGTGAAGTAATAATGTATGTTTTTTCTTTAACTCCATCTGGTATTCTTATATTAACAGTCTGAACCTTTTTAGAATCACTATCATAAGGATCATCATCAAGTGTAAACTTATATTCTTGATTCAGTTCTAGCTCAGAATTTCTAACTGTTAAAACAACATCTTCTTCACTATCACCTGTGTTAATAACGCCTACATTTAAAGTGATTAAACCACTACAAACTTTAGTTGTGCTTAAATCATTACTATACCATCTAATCTCATGATTTTCCTTTTCAACATTAACATCATATTCTTCACTAACTAGATGTTTTGTGTTATTTTCGTCTTCTCCTTCGGCTTCAATCTCAAGAATATAAGTTCCAGAATCTACAATCATAGGAATCTGAAATATAAATGTAACAGTATCTTCATCATCTGTTCTAATTTTGTCTATATCGTCATCCAAATCAATATCATTACTACCTTCATCTTCAATATCTTTTAGAACAGCAGTAACATCAATATCTTCAATTTTAAGATCTTCATCATCTGTGTAATCATTATGAAATTCAATTTTAATCTTTAATTCACTACCTGGTTTAACATCATCGACGTTACCGCCAGACATAGTATCTTTGTCACCATCGACCCAAGCTGTAATATCGCTAATCTCAAGTTTGCTTGCACTAACTCCAATTGCACAAATCAACAGCATGAATATGAAAATTGTTATTTTCTTTACCATTTATAACCACCCGAGAATGAATAAAATATAATTTGTATATAAAGGTTATGGTTAAATTTTTAAACATGTAATTTCTATAATATATTATGATAAATTTTTATTCAAATGTTGAAAAAATAAAACATATCGAAAGGAATGGATGGAAAAAAATAGGAGTAAAAGGAATAATTGATACCATTGCAAGTCATTCTTACGGGGCACAATATTTTGGTTGGATTTTAGCAATTAATGAAGGTAAAAATTCAAGCAAAATCATCAAAATGCTTTTAATACATGATTTAATTATGGCGCATATTGATAACTTAACACCACATCAAAAACAATATAAAAACAAAAGAGAGTTAGAGAATAAAGCAGCAGAAAAGTTATTCAAGACATTGCCTGAAGAAATTTCAACTGAATTTAAAATATTATTCAATGAATATCAAGAAGAAAAAACAGAAGAGGCGCAATTAGCAAGAGAAGCAGATAAACTCGAAACATTATACCAAGCTTATTTTTATTCTAAAAAATTAAAAAGAAATGAACTTCAACAATTTGTTGATAGTTACAAACATAAAATAAAATCAAAAACCGGAAAAG
>CAYZMD010000184.1:0-2561 GCA_964479425.1 uncultured Methanosarcinales archaeon
ATCATCAGGATTTATTTTAATTGCTACAGCATTTATGGATTTTAAATCTTTATTTTTTTTATTTTTAGATAATGTTTTTAGGGTAATACCTTCATCTTCAAGATTTTCTAAGACTATTGACTTTTTTTCAGAAAAAGGTTCAGTTCTCATAAACAACCAATTCATAAATTTTATCGGTTCATCTTCCATAACTATAATTAAATCTTCAGAATTACCTGTTATATTTATATTATTTAATCCAGTTAAAGTTTGGGATTCTCCAAAAGCAAATACAGACGAAATTAACAATAACATAATTAATACCCATATAGCTTTTTTGCCCAAAAACATAAGCGTACTTAACGATAGTTATATATAAAGATAATCTATTTTGTAGTTACTATAAGGGGACGTGATATCCTTTTGCTTTTTATTTTATAAAAATATGGAATTTTAGTAACAAAAAAGAAAAAAAATTAAAACATTCTAAATTAAAAAAAGCTTAATCAATATATTTTAAATAATTAATATGGTAAAAATAAAAACAAATTATGTATTTTTAAGATATCCAGCAATAGTTACTCTATTCTCAGAAGGCTTATAAAAAAACTTTTTTGCTTGTCCATTATTCATAACATAACATCCATAATCATTATATGTAGCAGAATAAGTACACTGTGTGCTAAAAATATAACCTTTATCAGTTGTTGATTTTAAGTTACAAATTGATTTTCCATCACAAGATGATAAACCATTATCTAAAAATAATTGATAATTATTATTTTCATATCCTGCTGCACCATAGGTTATTGCTAAAACTGCCCCTCCATCTACATTAAACCAAGCATAAGGTGTTGCATCTTTAATAACACCATTAATTACAATTACAGAAGGATTTATTTTAAGAGAAGGGTTATTAAAATCTCTTGTAATAGCTTTAATTGTATACGTAGCTGTGTTTTCTTCTTCTGAAATTATATTAACAAAATTTCCCCTTGTATAACCAACTGAATCAGTTACTTTCAAACTAGTATGCCATACGCCTGTAGAATATATATGAGTTACATTAGCTAAAGTTGAATCAATTATCCCATCATTATTAAAATCCCATTCATATGTAAAAGGTGCATTTCCACCAGTGATTATTGAAGTTAATGAGACACTAAGAGGAGAGGAACCTGGATTAGGTACTGCTTTTATAACAACACTTGGACGAGTATTTTGAGTAACATTAATTGCTACTTGCGAAGTATTGATATCTCCATTAAAATCAGTAACTGTCAAAACAGCATTATATATTCCTCCACTAGTGTAACTATGTGAAGGGTTTGCTTGAGTTGAAGTTCCTGAATCTCCAAAATTCCAAGAGTATGTATAAGGAGAATCGCCACTTAAAACATTGCTATTAAAATTAACAGCTAAAAGTGCAGATCCAGAATATGTTGAGGCTGTTATGTTAACAACAACCAAACTATTTGGATTTACATTAATTGCAACAGTATCTGAGTTACAATCTGATTGTGCGTCACAAACTGTAAAATTTGCTGTGTAAGAGCCTGTAGTATAAGTGTGCTCAGCGTTTTGTGTTGTATAATCACTTATGCCATTATTATCAATATCCCAAGAGAATGTAAAAGGAGCATTGCCAGAAAGATAAGTGCCAGAAAGCAATACGCTTAGAGGAGTAACTCCTAAATTTACATTTGCATTAGCAAAAGCTGTCGGTGTTAAATCATCTATTGATGTTATAATTACAGTGGTTGAATTAATATCTCCATTGTTATCAATAACAGTTAAGTTAACTGTATGTATCCCTGCAGGGAAAGCGTATACCGGGTTTTGTAAGGTTGAATCAATAGTTCCATTATTAGTAAAACTCCATTGATAAATTAAAGGAGCATTTCCATTTGATGTTGACGTGAATTGTACATCTAATGGTTCTAAGCCAGATGTTATATTTGGTGTTATAACTGGATTTGGAAAGATATCAGTAGTAACGTTTATTATTACTTGCGAAGTATTGACATCGCCATTAAAATCAGTAACAGTCAAAACAGCAGCATATATTCCTCCATTTGTATAAGTGTGTGATGGGTTTGCTTGAGTTGAAGAACCTAAATCTCCAAAATTCCAAGAATAAATATAAGGAGAATCTCCGCTTAAAACATTACTAGTAAAATCAACATCTAAAGAAGTATATCCTGAATATGTTGAGGCTGTTACGTTAACAACAACTAAATTGTTTGCACTAACATTAATTACAACAATATCTGAATCGCAATCAGATTGTGCATCACAAACTGTGAAATTAGCAGTATAAATTCCTGTAGTATATGTATGCTCAGCATTTTGTGTTGCATAATCTGTAACACCATTATTATCAATATCCCAAGAGAATGTAAAAGGAGCATCACCAGAAATATAAGTGCCTGAAAGCAATACATCTAAAGAAGTAATTCCTAAAGTTACATTTGCATTAGCAAAAGCTGTCGGTGTTAAATCATCTATTGATGTTATAACTACAGTAGTTGAATTAATATCTCCATTGTTATCAATAACAGTTAAGTTAACTGTATGTATCC
>CAYZMD010000185.1:0-2553 GCA_964479425.1 uncultured Methanosarcinales archaeon
CTGCTCATTCTTTTGAAGCTCTAATCTTTCCTCATCTCTTTTTGGAATGTAAATAACTAGATAATAAACAACAGCCAAAGCGATTATCAATATCCCTGCTATAATGCTTATTTTCAAAATATCGTCTAATGTTTTTTTCTTTTTTAAATTATTGAACCTTTTAGCAATCTTGTATTTTTTAAAATTTTGATAAAGCAACCAACATCCGAGGGGAAGTATGACTAAAGAAAATAATAGACTACTCAGTGCCACGTCATTAAATGAGAAAAAAGAAATCAATGGTATGCAAGAGACAGTTACAGCAACTACTGCGATACCAGATGTTATTCTGTCGAATAAGTTAAACTTTTTTTCTTTTTCTATTTTTCCAGATTGATTTTCCATATATTTAAATTGATTAATCACTTGGCAAGTTCTCCAAATAAGAAATTAACTTTTCAGCCTCTTCACACTCACGATTTATTTCTTTACATCCATCTAAATAACCCTTCAAGTAACCATAAAAATATCTATTTTTTAAATGATCTTCAGCTTCTGGCTCTTTATAACTATGTTTTATTTTTCTAGTCAAATTCTCTCCATCAGAACGACCATCATAATACCCCTTATTGTCATTCAGGTATTCCTCTGCAGTTCTATCACCTTCATATTCAGAATAATTAATATTTTTATACGAGACAAAAATATGAAAATTAAATTCATCAGTTTCTTCATTAAAATCTGTAATTTTTGGATTGCAAAGCATTACTAGCTCATCGGCATTATAGAACATCATACCACTAATTGCCTTAAATACTAGTCCTTTCTTAATTATTTCTTCTCCAAAATATTCTTCTCCACTTTTGCATAAAACCAAGCTCTTATTAGCATTTAATTTATTTTTTATTTCTTCTTTAGCCTCCTTTTCTTGTACTGGTTGATTTTCTTGAGATTCCTGTTCAATAACTTCTTTTTTATCACATCCAGACAAAATAAAAACAGCTAAAAAAATTGCTGTTGTCAGTAAATATACTTTCTTGAATTTTAATTGCCTAAACATAGGCTCTTTTTATAAATATAAATCTACTTATAGCCTACCCCCATTTATGCATTAAATCAATATTTACATTTACTTCTAAATTTATTCCTGTTTTAAATATTTTTCTGGTATCTCAATAATCTCTCCGCTAGAAAATTCTATCCGATCAGGAAAGCGAGCTTCTTTGACATCTCTTGTTCCAAGAGTAATTTGTTCATGACATACATTGCCCATGCTCCGCCCCTTAGAAAAGGGAGGCAATACATTGATAAATTTTTTATCTTTAAAGTTTTGCTTCGCTATATTAACTGCTGTGTATAAATCACTATCTCCAGATATAACATAAGCAATATCATATAAATCTAAAAATGCCCCTTCGATTATTTTGACAGCAATATTAACATCGGTTTTCTTTTCTTCTTCGGTTATATATTCAATTCTGTTTGGTATGCTTGCTCTATTTTTTATTAAATCCTCTGGGATTACGGATATAATTTTATGGCTATTTTTATTAAATATTTTTGTTACTTCATTATACTCCCCTAAAAATGTTTGTATCTTTTCAGAATTCAACGCCTTAGCATATATCTTATGTCTCTTAACCGCCTGATAATTTTTTGTATAATAAGCAGTAAACCACCAAATCTTATCTAGAATTATCGACTCATCTTCAATCTTATTATTAATGAGCTTTCGAATATTGCACCATCTGTCGCGGACATCACATTTTTTTAACGCATGGAATAAATTAAAGCCATCAACAAAAGCCATCGCTCTTATTTTTTTGTTTGCAATGCCATTTTTTCTATATTCCTTTCTTGGTCTTTTTTTCTTAACCATAACCCTATAATAAACAAAAACCCTGGAATGAACCAGGGGCTGGTTACCTGAAAAATCAGGCAACACGGGCATGCATTAATAGTACACCTTAAAATGAAAAAGTCAACATCAACTACTATAACCATAGGAAACTGAATTTTATACTTGATTTATGGGGTTTCTTGGAGTAAGGTAAAGATAAATATTTAGATTTAAATTTATGAAATACAAAATATTAGATAAAGCTCAAGCTACTATACTTCTATTAAAAATTATTAGTGAAGAAGGTATTCTGAATAAATCGGGATCCAAGGAGTTTTTAAAAAATAAACAACTAGCCAAGACCACTAAAGAAGCTAAGGATGCCTTTATTCTTAAATATGGGATTCATATTGGGAGTTTTATATCACATGCTGGCACAGAATATTTTATAGAAAATGAAATGTTATCAGAAATTATTGAAAAGTTTCAGAAAGACCAGTTAATAGAAATTATTATCTTGCGTAAATACTTTATTAGAGAAGAATACAATAATTTACAAGAAGCTTTCGCAGGTGGCATTGAGTTTGCAAGAAAATATCCCGATGTTTCTGAAAATATTTTATTAGAAGGTAAATCAATTTATGACTGTGTAATTGAAGATATAAAAAAAGTCAAAATGGAATTTTCCTATATTAATAAATCATTTGAAATCAAAAGTGATGAAAGAAAAATAG
>CAYZMD010000186.1:0-2546 GCA_964479425.1 uncultured Methanosarcinales archaeon
CCAATACTGTTTGTTGTGTTATATATTCTGCAGTATAACCACTCCCACTATAAATACCAACCATAAAAGATATTACTGCACATACATGCATAAAAATACCAAAAGAATTGGTCTCTAATTTTATTTTATCTTTCATATTCATCACCTTTATTCAATCCCCAACAATTCAGCCAAATCAGCATGATTATCTTTAATGTTTTGGTTCATCAAATCCATCTGAGTATTAGGGACATTGTTAAAATAATCAACTTTCCAATCTTCATCTTCAAATACCAATTTCACCTCAATTCTACTGTTTCCTATCAAATTGGGTTGAACATCGTAATACACTACAGCAAAACCATCATCAATCACAACAACTTTATCATACATTATTTTAGGAAATATTTTTGGGCATACCCTCTCATAATTTTCATCATATTCACAAACATAATATCTAGTCCAAGACAACATAATCTCATTAAAATTTGTATAATTAATAAAGTGATTTTGTCGTTCAGAAGTTAACATATTAAATAAATATTCAGGAAACACCCATTTATTATGCAACATAGCAAATTTTACTGCCACTTTCTCTGCATTCTCGAAAGTATTCATTTTTTCTTTAACTATCTGCTCAACATCATTTGCTAACGGAACCGATCCACACCCAATTATTAAAATTAGAGGTATACATAGTATACAAAGTAAAACTATTTTTCTTATTATATTAATCACCTTTAAAAATAATATTTAAAATTAATATATAAACTTTCCTACGCTAAGCCTACCCCAAATTCAATATGATTATCTTTCATTTTATACCATATTTTTTTATATATTTAAATTTTTACACACACAACCCCGATGAGCTACAATAGTCCTTACGTCCTTTACAGTCATAGTCAAATTGACATTTAGTACATTTAGCATTCTTACAAACATACTCCCCACAACTCCATTTATCACGGCATGTACCACAATCATCATTGCTTTGACATTCTATACATCTATTATTCTCGCAAATCCCACTACTAAATAATAATGTTCCATCAATTCTTGCTTTAAAATCGTAACAATCACTATCTTTTTTACATTGTTGTGTTGCGTAACAATAAGAACTTCTACAATATGGTTTATTTGAAGGGCACTCACTATTATAATAGCATTCACGTGAAGAACATCTACCCAAAACACAAAATGGTTCATAATTAGGACAATCATTTGCAGAATCACACTTATCTTCTGTACATTCACCATCAATACAAAAACTCATATCCGCTGGACAATCACTATATCCATTAATACATTCTTTACACAAGGATGAATCACAAAATGGTCTATCTTTGGGACATTCTTTTTTATCTAGACATTCATAGTCAACACATTTACTATCACGACAATATGGTTCATTTTCTAAACAATCATTATTATTAACACAACATCCTTGAATATGTTTATTAACACATTTATATTTAGTATCAGTAGAACAAATATCATTAGTACAAATATTACCATCATCACAAGATTCAGGACACAATCTATTATTAAACTTAACGAAGAATACAATAAAAAAAATAGCAATAATAACAATTAAAAACCACATAACTTGACTTGATTTTATCTCAATTACTTTTTCTTCAGTTTCTCTAATATTTTTGCTCATAATAAATAAATATGAATTAGTAATATATAAATTTTCCTACGCTAGACCTACCCTAAATTAAATATAAAATCCTATGCTAATCTTATAATGAGGTGGGAAGAAATTTCTTGGATACTGCGTGGTAGACTTAAGAAAAAATTAATATTGCTACTAGATAAACCAACAACTGCTACAATCCTTGCAAAAATTCTAAAAACACACAGAAGCACAATAAGTTATATTCTACTTCAAATGAGAAATAAAGGTTTGCTTGTTTGTTTAGATAAAAATCAACCATACAATAGGTTTTATGAGTTAACTTCAAAAGGTAAATTAATTCAAAAAAAAGTAATTGAATTAAATAAATAATTCTAAAACATAAATCTAAAAAGTAAGTACACAAAGAAGTTTAGGACTTAAAGTAATTTTTATAGTAAATAGACAATCGAAAATTATTTATAGTTACTTACGCAACAAAAAATATGTTATTTCAACATTAAAGTTGTAATAAAACACAATTTCTATTATAAAATGATAATTATAACATGCTACTGTTGCAATAGGATAATAGTGCCAGAAACTCAAATTAATGGTAATACAGCGGTTTTAAAATACTTAACGTTGCATTTTACCATACAGACGCACTAATAATTATACATATCTTTAGAATTTTACCATAAAGAAAAAATATCTAATTTATGCCACTTAATGTGTCTTTTATAGCATTAAAACCATCAAAAGAATTTGCTTCCAATTCAAAGATAGGATTTTTAATATTTTTTACTGTCTGATTCATTTTTCATCTCCAAATCTTTTTCTAATACTATCCCTAATGTATTTTCCCATAGAAACATTATTTTTGAACAACATTTCTTTTAATCTTCAATAGTCTATTTGTCATATTCAATTAAGAAACAAAATC
>CAYZMD010000187.1:0-2543 GCA_964479425.1 uncultured Methanosarcinales archaeon
GATATGTAAAAAAATCAAAAAAACTTAGAAAGAAAAAATATAATGGAATTCAACTTGTAGACAAAGTAGAAAAGAAGAGAAAGAAAGGCACTAATTCATATAAGAAATTACGTGGTAGAGCTAAAAGAAAAGTTAAGAAATACTTTAATTATAAATTGGAAGAGTTACCTGTTGTTACTAGATATTCTTATGGAAAGCTCTTTAAAAGATCAAGAGATAAACTAATGATTTTTGCTAGAAATGAAAAGAAAATAGTAAAAAAAGTTAAGATTAAAAAAGGTTTAAAGAATTTGATTGATTTGACCAATAAATATGAATGTTTGGATGAAACGATTCAATTCTTACATAATTTACCTGAAGCTATTTTGGAACAACAAGATTACGATGTTTATATCAGTGAACAAGATATTTCAATAGGATATAAAATAAAATAAGCTAGTCATGAAAGAATTACCTTAGAACAAAAACAATAATAGAAGGACATATTAGATATTTAAATCTAATATGTCCTTTATGTTATTAAAAACAATCGAAATTAATAGTGCTTTTTATGGTTTAACTGATGATATTACTTTTGGAATAATAACTAGCACTATTGCACCAACAAGTACTGTTGCAAATATCTGCCAATTATCCTTAATAAATATAAGAACTTGAATGCATACATATACTAATCCGAGTCTAATACCTCAGTGAAAGAAACTCCCTGAATCACTTCCACTTATTATATTAAAATTGTACAAAGCTCCTACTGCTTTAAATGCAATTCCAAAACATACAATAGTAAGAACTGATACTAAAATATAATCATACATTGGATTAGCAAATAATTGCTCTGTATTAAAAATTAATTCAAATAAAACTTTGTACATAGCATTCCTTCTTTCCTAAATTTTCATTTTTAAATCTGTTACTTTATCATAAGAAATAAATCTATTATCCTTAGTGGAATTCCAAATTTCACCGTCATGGGATGTTTCACTTAGTTCTTTTGCAGTTTTATTTGATATATACTTTTTCGCTCTATTTATCATATCGAGTTCCTCTTCAGTAAATGTATTGTAGTCTACATCGACAAGAGCTTTTATGTCTATTTTTTTATAATCACCGTCGTATGTAGTCTCAATAGATACAAACTTATTTTCCACTAAATATTCTAAAATTTTATCAAGTTTATCAGGCATTGGTCCTAAAGGCATTTTTGAATAAGTTAACCCAGTGATTGATTTAGCGTATTGATCATAAGAATTAAAATCCAACACAAATAACCCTTTTGCAAGTTTGGTCTTCCCTAATCCATTTTCAATTAGCGATAGGACAACATTTATAAATTTCTTTGGCTCGAAATCTACATATCCGTTATACTCGTTAGCATGTGGAAATACTATTTCGTCCAGTTCAGCTTTCTTATTTAGTACTTTGTCTTTTTCTTTTGATGTTAGTTTTACTTTATTAATTTCTGCAATTTGCTTTAAATTTTCAAAGTCTTCTGTAACAAATTTTAAAATTGTCATATGTGTATCCGAAGGTATAGATATATTCTTCTCATACGAGAACATAGTTTTCTTTGCACAACCTATTATTTTTGCTAATGTCGCAGATGATATTAAGTAGTATTTTTGTAATTCCTTTATCTTGTTTGCTTGCACACCAAACTTCTTGTTATAAGTCTTTATAACATTTTTTGTAAGTTTTTCACTCAATTCAGCGTCATAAACCTCATTTTCACACGTTTTACAAATTGCTATTTGCGCTTGCACTTTTATTTCTTGATTTTTAATTTTAAACTTTTTTGTCATAGCTTTTGTTTTAGTATCTTGTACAGACTTGCATTCATCACAATATTTTTTTTTCATTGTTAGTCCTCCCCAATTGCCCTAATAGTCACGGTGAAAAGATATACATACAACTTCTTCACCCATCTTGCCTTCCTCAATCTTAACCTTTATATAGGCCATTACTCCATTTATGATTCTTTTGAATACAAATGCATCAGAATTTGTATAATTAGGTTTCATATCTACCCAAAGGAAGTGTTCATTAAGATTTTTTATATACTCCCATGCCTTTTTATCAGATATACCAAAGTCCTCAATTAGGATTTCATAATAATATCTTCCATCTCTTTTCATTACAAACCGTTTATTTCCATTATTTATTAGTCTTCTCATCCTTTTCAGGAACTCATAGACATTCATAGAACACTCCCTTTAGTAAATTATAATATACTTAAAACAAAAAATCAAGCATTATAGGTCACTTATGTTACCTTTTTTATAATATGTGGATGGATTGTTCGATACTTCATTAAAAATACATTAAAAGAAAAGAGCTCAATCCCTATATTTTCGGGAACAAGCTCCTTTGTTTCTTATTTATTGATGTCCTTTTAAAAGAACTAATTACATTGTACTAGCCGATTATATAACCTAAAGTGTCTTTATAAATAGCTGATTCGATACCCACTTCTTTGATTTCATTATGAAGTTTTTCATTTTTTTTGACTTTTATATAAATGTAAGTACTACTATGCCCATATGTAA
>CAYZMD010000188.1:0-2454 GCA_964479425.1 uncultured Methanosarcinales archaeon
GGGCTCTGTTAATCTCATCAGCTAATATAAAGTTCTTAAAGATTGGACCTTTTAATGTCGTAAATGATACGTTCTTATGATTGTATATTTTAGTTCCAATAATATCTGCAGGTAAAAGGTCTGGAGTGAATTGCATTCTTGTATATGAACTTTCAAGAGAATCTGACATTGTCTTAATCATTAGTGTTTTTGCAAGTCCAGGAACACCTTCAAGTAAAACGTGCCCTTGTGATATAAGTGCAATCAGAAGTTTTTCTATTATTATATCTTGCCCGACTATTGTCTTTTTTATTTCTAGTGTTAGCTTGTCAAGTATTTTTGAATAATTATCAGCTTTTGTATTTAGCTGTTTTATCTCTGTGTTCATTTAATTCACCCCTTATGATATTAGAATTGCAAAAAAAACTAATATTTAAAGGTTTTGTTGAGTTTGGTATTATTGTGAGTAATTGTTTTGATTTTGATGTTAGTTATGTTCTAATCTTTTGTTGTTTTTAATCCTTTTTAATTATTATTAAAAGTCCTTTTGTGGTCAATAGATTTATAAAGTTAAATAATTATATGCTAATTTGGTGAAGTAAAAATGTCTAAAATATTATTGACGGGATTTGGTTTGTTTGGTGCTAATCCTTATAATCCGACAAAAGATGTAGCAGAGTATATTGGTTCTAAAAAGAAATTTGCAGATAGTAAAATAGAAATTGCAATATTGCCAGTGACTTTTGGAACTGCGGCTGAAATATTACTTAGATATGCTTCTAAGGAAAAAGTTAGAGCAGTTATTAGTTTGGGATTAAGTGGAGCTGCAAGAAGTAAAAATGCTGAGATTTATTTGGAGACAAAAGCAAAAAATATTATGAATGCTAAAAATCCAGATAATAATGGATATAGACCACAGGAAGTAGAAATTACGCCTTATGGCCCTGAGACTGTGGATTGTCCTTGGAATGCTGAATCAATAGCTATTCCAATGAATTTTGAGAATATTCCTGTAGTTGTTTCAGATGATGCTGGAAAGTATGTTTGTAATGATTTAATCTATAGAGTTTCACACACATTGGATGTTATGAATTCCGATATTAAGTTTGGGTTTATGCACATCCCTTGGTTAGAAGAGTATCAACAAGATAAATTTAAGCCAACTTTTGACAAATTGAAGAAAGAAGGTAAGTTTAATTTTGAAGAAAAAGCTTTATTGTCTTTAGAACAAGTTGTTCAAGCAATTGGGATTGCTTTTCACAATATGCTTTAGTTTTTTTATATTTCTTTTCTTTTACTTTTTATTATGAATCAAAAAATGTTTTTTAGACCCAATTAACTTTTTCTATATGGCAAACTTTAAAAATCAACTAATAATTTAAATTTATATTAAGATTAAAATCATATATTAAGGTGATCTAATGTCAAAAGAAGATAATAAAGGAATTACAATCAAAAAAGAAGAAGATATGGCAGAGTGGTATAGTCAAGTCATATTAAAATCAGATTTAGCAGATCATGCACCTGTAAAAGGATGCTATATAATCAAACCAAGAGGATATGCTATTTGGCAAAGTATTCAAGATTATTTTAATAAAAGATTAAAATTGCATAAAGTTAGAAATGCTTATTTCCCATTATTTATTCCTGAAAGCTTTTTTCATAAAGAAGCTGAGCACGCTAAAGGATTTTCTCCTGAAGTTGCATGGATTGATAAATCTGTAACAGGAGATGGCGAAAGATTAGCTGTTCGTCCTACAAGTGAAACTATTATGTATGATAGTTATGCAAAATGGATTAGAAGCTATAATGATTTACCTCTATTAATTAATCAATGGGCTAATGTTGTTAGATGGGAAACTCAAGCAACAAAATTATTTTTACGAAGTCGAGAATTCTTATGGCAAGAAGGACACTGTGTCTATGAAACTGAAGACGAATGTGATAAAGAAACATTAGTATGGTTAAATGAGTATGCTAAACTTTGTAAGGATTTACTTGCAATGCCAGTTGTTATGGGTAAGAAAACTGATAACGAGAAATTTGCAGGAGCTTATTATACAACAACTATTGAAAGTTTAATGCCTGACGGAAAAGCTTTGCAGTGTGGAACTTCTCATAACTTAGGACAAGGTTTTGCTAAATCATTTGGAATAAGTTTTTTAGGAAAAGATGAAAAAGAACATTTACCTTGGCAAAATTCATGGGGTTTTTCAACACGATTAATTGGCGGATTAATAATGACTCATAGTGATGATAAAGGTCTTGTACTTCCTCCAAGAGTTTGTGAAAATAAACTTGTAATAATTCCAATCTTGTTTGACAAAACAAAAGAAGAAGTTATTCAGAAATGTCTAGAATTAAAAGAAGAATTAGCAGAGTTTGATCCTATCTTTGATTCTCGTGAAGAATATAGTCCAGGATGGAAATATAATGAATACGAAATGAAAGGAATTCCATTAAGAATTGAAGTTG
>CAYZMD010000189.1:0-2448 GCA_964479425.1 uncultured Methanosarcinales archaeon
AGAATAAATTATATCTGCTCCATATTTTTTACATAGAACTCTAAATGCTATATCATTAACTTTTGCAATCGGTGCTAGAATAATTTTGTTTTTGAAGTCCATTTTAATTAGTCATATACTTATGTTTAATAATGTTTTTGATTGGAATCATTAAAATCTCATCCATGTGTGTTGAATCGTATTCCAATTTTCCACAAAATTCAGATTCTTTATATTTGCATGATTTAAAACATTCACAGAAATCTCTTTCAAATTCAAATATCTTTGCTTTATTATCGTCGATACAATTCTTAAGCGTGTAAGATATATTCATTCCTAGGTACTTTCTATCTTCACCTGTTCTTATCTTTCTTCTAATATCACTGACTATATCTTTCATATGAATTTCTTCATGTTTAAGTGCGAAATTATCTTTTGTTGGTAATCCATCATCATCAATATCTCCTTGAACATAAAGCATTATTGCTTTTTTCCATGACATTTCTTTCTTTATATTTAAATTCCATAAATATTTGAAATCAGCAATTTCTTTCATTTCCTCAATAATATATTTATATAAAAAATTATATTCAGGACTATCATTTATGTTGTCCATCATTTGTTCATTGCATTTTTGCAATCCCCCTTCCTCATATTTATTTTCGTAACAATCTCTTCTCTTTCCACAAAATATCAGTCCTTTTCTTGATATTTTTTTAGACTCGCCAGTTAAACATTCACTTTCAAATATTTCAATAGCAATTTCAAGTCTGAAACTATCTTCGTCTATTCCGTTTATTAAAACTTCATTACAGGTTCTATGCGTTAATCCATTATATAAATTAAGAAATAATTCTGCAGGACTTTTTCCACTTCTTGGATCTTTTTCTACCCATACATTAAAGAAAAATCCCTCCCATGTGGCTAGATCTTTTTTTATTTTAAATTGCGGATATTCTTTTAGAATTATATTGTGTAGCTTACTAATTGTTTTATTTTGATCTTCTACTTTTATTTTAAAAGGCCATAACATTATAATTATTATAGTCTTTATAATATATAAACCTTTCTGTGTTTGTCACTATCCAGTAGTCATCAATTAGTGAGTTTATTAAGAGAAAAAACACCTATTTGATACAAAAACTTACTTTTTTACAGCAAGAATAGATAAATATTTCAAAGCGCATTTTTGAAATCCTTCTAAATATGATTTTAAACGCTTGTTTTTAATGAAAAATAACTATTTGATATGTATCAAAGGAACTATCATCTCTTCTTTACTTGTTCCACCATGATGACCCATATTTCGTGATTTTTGTTCTTGTCCAAATAAGTAATCTTTCAGATAATAGTATTTTTTAGCTATTAAAACAAAATCTCCTACTCTGTCAAATAATTTTTCATGCTCTTTTCCTATCCCAAAATAACCTTTTTTAATTAGTTCTTCTCCCGTGTGTAAAGTAGCATATTTTTTTAGATATTTATTATAAATTTGTTTGAATTTTTTAACTTTACTAGGTCTTACATAGCAAAAAGCAGCTCTTCCTTCTCCGCATAATGGGATTGTTAAACAGTCCATAAATTCTGGAACTTTGTTCATATTAATTGTTTTTTCTACATTTATAAAACCATGATCCGCTGTTATAATTATGTCTGTATTAGGCAACTTTTTCACTAGTTTTTCAACTTTTTTAAGAAAAGAACCAATTTTTTTATGTTTATAGCCATGTATATGACTTAGCGTATCTAATGTATCAGTATATGCAAAAATTAGCTTTTTACCTCTAATCTTCGTCGCTTCTTCTATGCTATCAAACATCTGTTTTAATGTTTTGTATGGCTTAACTTTGGCTTTTATATTTGCTGCAATATTAAATTCAGTATCAATTATGTAATCAGGTGTTATTGTATAAGTAGGTATTTTTTTACTTAATGTATCAAGATTATAAAATTTTAAGAAATCAATTCCTAATTCGCCTAAAGTGAGTCCGCCTAGTCGTGGAGCACATCTTAATGGTTCAAAGACCATACCAAGCTCTTTCATGTTCATTTCCCATGCTAATAATCCAGACTGTTGTGGAGGCATGCCCGTTATAAAGGTTGTAATAGCAGCAGCAGTTGTTGCTGGAAAGACGCTTGTAATTGTTCTTACTTTATTTTTATTTAAAATTCCATTTTTAGAATGATAGTTGAGTGTTGCTTCTCCAAGTCCATCAATTACAATTAATACAGTATTTCTTTCTTTTAAATCTAAATTTAATTTTTTGTATGGACTCTTTTTATTGAATTTATCCATAATACTTGACATCAAATTTACAATAGACCCGTCTTTATAATTTGGTAGCATAGATGGAATTATTGAAACGGGATTTATAATGGTTTCTATAATAATAAAATCTTGTAGTATACAGAAATTATTCTCCGCCGGAATACTGTGTGGTCTGAAAGACCCACAGATGGATAGGCTTA
>CAYZMD010000190.1:0-2444 GCA_964479425.1 uncultured Methanosarcinales archaeon
AACGAGCATTTATTATTATAATGAAGGACTAGGTTGGACTTTTGTCCCACAGTCTTACGATTCACAAAGTTTAAATATTATTTAATTAACATTTGATAAATGGTAAGTATTAAAGCAATTCTAAAAAAGTATAATGAGAAGCATGATTTAATTCCTGCTTTGCAAGATATTCAAGATAATTTAGGATATTTATCAGAACAAAACTTAGAATTACTTTCTAAACATCTAAACATACCTTTAACAAATATTTACGGAGTTGCAACATTTTATACAATGTTTAGATTTGAACCAAAAGGAAAATATATAATTAGTATATGTAGAGGAACAGCTTGCCATGTACATAACTCTGAAACATTACTTAAACATCTTGAGAAAAAACTAAACATAAAGACTGGGCAGACAACTAAAGATAATAAATTCTCATTAGAATCTGTTAATTGTATTGGAGCTTGCGCTAAAGCTCCTGCTATGATGATTAACGACGAAGTTTATGGAAATTTAACTGACGAAAAAATTGAAAAAATATTAAAATCACTAAAATGAAAGAACTAGAAAAAGATAGAATAACTGTAGGGCTTGCAACTTGTGGTATTGCTGCAGGCGCGCAAAAAACATTTGATAAATTAAAAAAACTTAAACTAGATTTACCTTTAGTCCCTGTTGGATGCGCTGGTATGTGCTACGCAGAACCAATTGTGACAGTAAGGCAAAAAGGTAAATTGTCAATTTATGGATATGTGACAGAGGATAAAGTAGATCTTCTATTAGATTGCATTAAACAAAATAAAGTTTGCGAAGAATTATTTTTAGGACATTCATTAAAAGATATTGATTATTATAAAAAACAAAAAAGATTTGTTATGGAAAATTGTGGTCAAATAAATCCATTAAACTTAGAGCACTATAAAGAAACAAAAGGTTACAGTGGACTCTCAAATGCATTATCAAAGACATCAGAAGAAGTTATTGAAGATATTAAAAAATCAGGTTTAAGAGGGAGAGGAGGCGCAGGATTTCCAACAGGACTTAAGTGGAGTTTTATTGCGCCAAAGAAAGGACATAAACTTTTAGTTTGTAATGGTGATGAAGGAGATCCAGGAGCATTTATGAATAGAACCATCATGGAAAGTGATCCGTTTAAAGTTATTGAAGGTATGACAATTGCAGCGTATGCAATTGGAGCTAAAGAAGGAATTATATATACGAGAGCTGAGTACCCATTAGCAATTAAAACTTTACAAAAAGCTATTGATATTGCAAGGAAAAACAATTTACTTGGAAAAAATATTCTTAATAAAAATTTTGAATTTGATATAAGAATTCAGAAAGGTGCAGGAGCTTTTGTTTGTGGAGAAGAAACAGCTTTAATTTCTAGCGTTGAAGGAAAAAGAGGACAACCAAATTCACGGCCACCATATCCTGCGGAAAAAGGAATTCATAACTATCCTACAAATATAAATAATGTTGGAACTTTATCGCATGTTGCAACAATTATGAAAATCGGAGTCAATGAATTTACAAAACTAGGAACAGATAAAACAAAAGGAACTAAAGTAATTTGTTTAACTGGAAGAGTTAAGAAAAGTGGTGTTATAGAAGTCCCAATGGGTATAAAACTTAAAGAAATAATATTTGATATTGGCGGCGGAACTGATAAAGGAGAATTTAAGGCAATTCAAGCTGGTGGCCCAAGTGGAGGCTGCATTACTAAAAAAGATCTTAATTTAAAATTAGATTATGAAACACTACAAGGCGTTGGCGCGATTATGGGTAGTGGTGGATTAGTTGTTATGAATGATGAAAGTTGTATGGTTGATGTTGCTAAATATTTTATGGCATTTGAAAAGGATGAATCATGTGGAAAATGCACGCCTTGTAGAGAAGGTACAACACGAATGTTTGAAATCCTTGAAAAAATAACTAAAGGATTAGCTAATAAAAAAGACTTAGAGACATTAAAAGTATTAGCTCATTATATTAAAGAGAATTCTTTGTGTGGACTTGGACAAAGTGCACCAAATCCAGTTTTAAGTACAATGAAGAATTTTTATGACGAATATTTATGTCACATAAATAAAAAACAATGCCCAAGTCACGCTTGTATTCAATTATTACATTATGAAATAAATGACAAATGTATAGGTTGTGGTAATTGTGTAAGACATTGTCCTGTTAATTGTATTAGTGGAAAACCAAGAGAAATACATACAATAGATCAAAGCAAATGTATAAAATGCGGAGCTTGCTATGATGTTTGTGCATTTGACTCTATAAATAGAAAATGAAAAAGGAAAAAAGAATTGCATATGGAATGACAATATTATTTTTATTAGTATTATTGAGAGTATTCAAGGTGATATCATGAAAGAAGAAATAAATACATTTTTTAAATATTTAGGATATTTTGGAATAGCTATCGGAGTTATTGGAATAATATTACTAAC
>CAYZMD010000191.1:0-2341 GCA_964479425.1 uncultured Methanosarcinales archaeon
ATTAGCTGTAGACTGAAAACCACAAGCAGGAGACAAGGTTTCTGCGATTGCAACATTATAAAACTTTAGCAAATAAAAAAGCCCTGTATTAATAACATAGGGCTTTTTGTTATATTATTTTTTCCAATCTTTAATCTCTACTCCACCATGAATTTTTTTCACTACCACTTTTTGTTTCTCTCGCCAACCAAGTTCAGAAACGATTTCAATTGGGATGGTGACTGAAATACTGACTCTCCCCGTCCGAGTTAGTTTGCGAGTATTTTTCTCTGTTAATTTTCTCATTGATTTATTGTCTCCTTACACGTGTAAGGAGACGTGTAAGTACTTAATTATTTATATTTATATTTTACTCTAAAAATTAATTTTTGGAAATCCTTCAACAAGCTCAGAATAAATTAAAAAAGCCTCGACAAGTTCTGCCGGGCTTTTTTTGTTTTACGCTTTTGATGTAATAATCATTTCTTCTAGCTGTGCTAACTTGATTGAGGAAGCTTTTGTTCCAGTATTTAAATCAAGATTGAATCTAATCTCAGCCCCTTCTAATTTTCCTTTAACAAGATATAAATTCGGCCCAAATTTGGATAGACATTTTACTATAGAAATTTCTTTTTTATTAACAACGTGGGGTGGATTAATGGAATAATATTCCCCTACTGTTAAAGATTTTTCTTTTTCTTCATAGTTAAAAATTTCTTTAACTATTTTTTCATGAAGGTCGATACGTTTTTGTGCAGCTCTTCTCAGTCTTTTGATAGAAAGAGCATTTTTACTCTCTGTAGAGTTCCTAGACTTCTCCATTATGTTTGTTGCTAAGAATTTACTTTTTCCAACGATCATTTCAATTTCGTGTGCATCTAATATCTCTGTTACGACTTTTAAATCTCTAAAGCATGGAAATTCTTTTTTTAGCAACTCTAAGGTTTCTTCTGAAAATATCATATTGCCTCCTCTGAGGTATTTTCAATTAGAAAATTTAATACTTTTTCATTACAAGCTTCACATCCTTTGATATGAAGTAGCCCTGATAGTTGGCTAGTTGATAAAGGAAACCTTATATCAGAAAAATCTTTTAATGTTACATTAGCAATTCCCTTTATTTGATCTTCATTAAGATGATTCATTAAATCCTCCCCCTGTATTAGATATATTATTTTTATGTAAAAAAACTTTGACTTAATATTATAGCAGGTTAAACAATCAGAGTCAATAGGAAGTACGCATTGAATAATATTTATATTATAAAACAAAGTATTAATTATGTCAATACTAACCTACTATTATTCCACGCGCGCCCCGTGGATTGTTCCACGTGGAACATTCTACGGGGCAGGCGTGTAATAATTTAGACTAAAGCTAGCACCATCCAAAATAATACTTGTGCTTGTTGGATATCCCAAAAATAATGATCAAAAAGCATCATTAATATAAAAGCAATTAAAAGACCGCGAAAAGCTGTTTTAATATAAAAAAGTGGATGCTTGTTTGAGATTGATTTGAAGTTTTTTAGAATTGCTAAAAGAAAACACACAAAGATAATTAAACCAATTAATCCTAATTCTGACCAAATTAAAGAAAATACATTATGAACTGGTTGATATTGCCATTTTAAAAGAGGCATTATTGAATATTGGTCCATACTTGGCACAAATTGTCCCATTCCAACTCCCGTGATTAAATTTTCACTAATTGTTCCACGTGAAACATTTTGGAAAATGAGTCGATCATTAAATGAAGTTGAAAAGAAAGATTCAATAGATGGACGCAAGTTAATAAAAAGCATTATAAAAATAGCAATTAATAAGAGGTTTCGCTTGTTGGTTAATTTTTCCTTTAAAAAAAGCTTTATATTGTTTAATCTTAATTGAGTCTGATTATTTTTAATCAAAAATGAAGAATAGCTAATAAAGATAAATACTACTAGTAATCCTATAAATGCAGTTTTAGAAAAAGTTAAAAATAACGATAGTAAAAGAATTGTTAGTATTAAATAAAACAATACTTTGCTCCAGTAAAGATGTTCCACGCCCGCCTCGCGTCGACGCGAGTCGAGGCGGGTGGAACATTTTGATTCAGCTGTTAATTTAAAATAGATAAAAACTATAATGATTGAAAATAATAGAAAAGCGCCTAAAATATTAGGATGCGGAAAAAGACCATATGGACGAACAAATAGATTTGATCCTAATGTTATTTTTGCCACTCCGGCCATATCTGGATTAAAAATACTTTCCTTTAAAAAACGTAATCCAAGTGATCCTTTATTGATGAATTGAATAATAGCTAAAATAGCATTGAATAATCCAATAAATATAATAATTTTTAGAATATTTCCAAATAC
>CAYZMD010000192.1:0-2263 GCA_964479425.1 uncultured Methanosarcinales archaeon
AACTTTCTTTTTTAATATTACTTTTGCACCCGCTTGATCTAAAACAAAATGTTGCCCCGCTTTAAATTTAATTTTTTTTGTCATATTATTAAAATCTTTCCATGTTATCTCTTTAATAAATTTAACATTTAAATGAGTTTTTGGATTATCTGTATACAAACCTTTTACATTTGTCAAATTAATAAATGAACAATTAAGCGACGATGCTATTTTTGCTGCAGTTGCATCAGTTGTTTGCCTTTTCTTATCTCTTAAAGCTCCACAAAACACAACCTTATTTTTCAAAATTAAATTCTTTATTCGTTTTATTGAAAAAGGAAGCTCGTCATTTGCAGGCTTACCAAATATTCTCATTAAAAAATTTGCATGAAATCGAGTTATTGCAATCCCCATCTCTGACTGTTTTTTTATCCCCTTATTCATTTCTTGTAATGCCTCAATATATTTTCTTGCAGTTATTCCACCCCCAGTTACAACTATGAATTTATATGATTTTTTAGATGTTAAAATTAATTTTTTAAATTCTTTAAGGAAAATATCATCAACATCTTCAGGGATAATCCTAGAGCCACCTAAACTTATCACCCACTTTTCCATTTTCATTACAGATTAAAGTAAAAGATATATTTAAGGGTTATTACTATAAATTTTTTAGAAAAATCAACAAACAGTAAACAGTTTATCATCATTAACATTAAAAACTTTTAACCTTACGCCTGAATCAATCCAACCATGAGCATAATTTAAAGCAGCGAAGGCATTGACCAAATCATCCTTATTTTGAAAATGATGTGCATCAGAAACATAATTTGTTACCATTTCAATAATTTCTTTTGCTTCTTTTTCTTTACCATAAAAAACACTATCTTTTATTACTTTTAATGCACTCTCCGTTACATTGAAATATTTTGTTACTTTTTCTTCTGTTATTGTATTTTTCATGAATAAAAAACGATTTTGGTTTTTTTAAGTTCTTTGGAAAGGAATCTTAAAAAAAATCTTTAGTATTGACTAAAATCTTGTCTTTTAATAAACGATTTTCTTTAGTATTATCTTCGCATCATCATATGAGAAGAACCAGTCTTTCTTTTTTCTTCAAGAAGTGAATATGCCGTTTGTTTTTGAATTATAAATTTAGCATTTGTTACCTGTGAATTAATTCCATTTATTGTTAAATCCTTAAGAACAATTTTAAATGGACCTTCTACTAATGGAATATGTGCATTGTCCGATATCTCTTGAAAAATATCTTTTATTTGATTAAAGGATAAAAGAATTCTCGTTATTTGTTTTTGACCTGCCCTAATTATTGCCAACGGTTTATTTGGTGCAAAGCATTGTATTCTGGACACAGAAGGATCTCGAAGCAATGGTTGAATCTTTTGATATCCAGAAGTTGTATCTGTTGTTGATACCCTCTGTGGAACATGTTTTGCAAATCTTTTTAACTTTTTAGGTATAAATTTAGTTATAGGTTTTAATTCTGATTCTTTTATTATTTCGATACTTTTATCTAATTCTCTAATTTTTCCAAGAAATTCTTTATTAAGCGCATATTCCCTAAGTAGTTCTTCTGACAACTCAGGAACAAGATCAGCATCAATTATTTCTTTTGTTGGCGGAATATTAAATTTTTGTGTCTCAACCGTTTGTAACACAGCAAGAGTAAATTCTTTTAGAAACCTAGCATCATAAATACTCTTTTGTGTCTTCATATTTTTGGCAACTGTTTTGGTGGAATTGACGTTTGCGCTGAAGCTTGTATTTGTCTTGAATAAAGTGCAGGAGTGCTTGTTTTGGAAATTTGAGCAGTGCTTTTTGTTCTTCTAAGTTTTCCATCCACCATATTTATTTCTCTTGAGATGGATTTATTTTGTTCTATAAGCGAATCTAATTTTGTTGTTAATGTTTTATCAACTTGCTTTTCGCTTTCTGCTAAAGTTTTTGCTGCAAGTTCAAAAACACCTAATAAGTTATTTAAATTTTGAGACAATTCAGAAAATTTTACAGACAAATTCGTCATTGCTTTTTGTAACCCAACAAAATTTTCTATTAAAAGCGCATCTTTTCTCTCGAGTCCCTTCAATTGAGCTTTGGTTATTCCGCTTGTAGCTTTTTTTCTTGTAGTTTTTTTCTTCGCTACTTTTTTAGGCTTTTTTCTTCCTTTATTCATGGTTTTCGTTACCGTCTTTGTCACCACTTTTTTTTCCATGTTTTGTTTCTGTATTTTTTTTTTATATATTTTACTTATTTTGACTAATTT
>CAYZMD010000193.1:0-2214 GCA_964479425.1 uncultured Methanosarcinales archaeon
AATTGCATCATTGACTTTTGCTTTACTACATATTAATCCTAATTTCGTGTGTACATTGAATGCAAAATCAACAGGAGTTGCTCCTTCAGGTAAAGAAATAGGATCGCCTTTAGGAGTAAAAACAATTATTTCATTTGAATATAAGTCGATGCTTAAATCTTCAATAAGGTCCATAGCGTCTGTGTTTGTTCGTTTCCATTCAAGTAATTGTTTTATCCATGAAATTTTTCTTTCGAATATTTTATCTCTTTCTGTACCTTTATATTTCCAGTGTGCTGCAATTCCATCCTCAGCAATATCATTCATATCTTCTGTTCTTACTTGAATTTCAAGCATTTTATTATATGGCCCATATACTGTTGTATGTAATGATTGATATCCATTTTGTTTAGGATTCTTAATATAATCTTTGAATCTATTCTCATCAGGTTTCCATTTTCTATGTATGAGTTCAAAAATTTTATAGCAGTTTGGAATTGTATTTGTGATTATTCTGAAAGCTATAAGATCGTATATATCTTCAAATTTCTTGTTTTCTTTTTTCATCTTTTTATAGATGCTATAGAAGAATTTTGCCCTACCAGTTACTATTGCTGTTATATTATTCTTTTTAAGTAATTGTTTTATATCGTTCTCTATCTCTTTTGTTTTACTTTCTCTTTCTCCTCTTTTTTCTGAAATTCTCGTCTTTAAATATTGATAAATCTTTGGTTCTAGATATCTTAATGATAAATCTTCTAATTCTCCTTTGATAAAGCCAATTCCTAATTTGTGGGCAATTGGCGCATATACATGCATTGTTTCATCTGCAATTCTTTTTTGTTTATCTACTCTGAAATGTTTCAGTGTTCGCATATTATGTAATCTGTCTGCTAGTTTAATTAGCATAACTCTAATATCTTTTGCGCTAGCTAATAGAATTTTTCTATAATTTTCTGCTTTATAGTCTTCTTTTCTTCTGAATTCAATTTTTTTAAATTTTGTTAACCCCTGTACTAATCCAGCAATTTCTTGCCCAAATTCTGTTTTTATATCATCTATTTTAGCTGAAGTATCTTCCACTACATCATGTAATAATGCTGCACAGATTGTTGCTGTGTCTGCTTTTAATTGACTTAGAATTTCAGCTACACCTATTGGATGTACAAAATAATCCTCCCCTGATTTTCTTTTTTGACCTTCGTGTGCTTTTTTTGCAAAGTCAAACGCTTTTCTAACTAATTCAGAATCTGCTTTAGGATTATGTTCTTTTACGTTTTTAATGAAATCATCGAAGTTCATGTTAGAAGTAAAATTGTTTAAGTATTAATAGTTTATTGTTTTATTCTACGATGATCATCTTCATATTCTTGAAACCCGTGTCTATAGACTAAAGATAAGACGTTGTCTTCAGGTGTTGTAGTAACTATGTTGTTTTTTGATTCTTTTATTAACTCATTCATTATTACATCAGATAAGCTGATTGTTATTTTTCTTCTTTTAACTTCTAAAGGATTTTTTGGATTTAAGAAAATGCCATTTACTTCTTTTGATATGAAGATTTTTAATTCTGGATCAAAATTGTGTTTTCTAAATTTACTTCCAAGGTAAATTCTAGGCAAATAATCGCACCCTTTATGCATATCATATATAATCGTTCCATGACCCCATAAGTTGTCATTAAATTTAAGTTGAATAATTTTTCCTTTTCCTTTGGCAAAATTGTCTTTAAACCATTCAATTCTATATTTTAATTTTGGAAGGAGTTTGACATCTTCTAATTTAGTTACGTAGTCTATTGAAAATCCAATTTGTTTAATATCTTGAGAAAGCATTTCACTTGCTTTTTTTACTTTATCTATTGATTTTTGATATGCTTCTGTTTCATATGCTCTATATAATAACATATTACATTCTAATTATGCTTACTTATAAAATTAATATACACATAACATTTAAAAATAAGTGTCCTTGAATTGTATATTATGATATGTTTAGGGATTGAATCAACAGCACATACGTTTGGAATTGCAATAGTTACGGATGATAAGAAAGTACTTGCTAATGAGCGTTCGCTTTATACTACTGAGAAAGGTGGTATGATTCCTGCTAAAGTTGCTGATCATCATATTGAAGTTATGGATACCGTAATTCAGACTGCTCTTGATAAAGCTAATGTTAAACTTTCTGATATTGATTTAATTGCTTTTAGTCAAAGTCCTGAACAAGGACATG
>CAYZMD010000194.1:0-668 GCA_964479425.1 uncultured Methanosarcinales archaeon
AAGGATATTCTAAATTAATTTTAGGGACAGGCAACAAAAGAAATGATTCTATTTATAATTTCAAAAAAGGGTTTACCAATGAAGTAAACCATATTTACACTTATGGTGACGCAATATGAATAAAGCTATTTTTTTTAGAAATGATGATGTGTGGAAACTTGATGAAAATTTAAAAAGATTAATAAATATTTTTTTATCATATAAAATACCATTACATCTCTCAGTAATCCCGGGAAGATTAACAAAAGAATGCAAAAAATTTCTTATAGAACTGACAAAAAAATATCCTAACATAATTGAATTAGGACAACACGGCTTCAAGCACTTAAATTATTCTAATTTAAATAATAAATTTTTAAAATATGAATTTGGGGGACAAAGATCTTATAAAAAACAAAAATCAGATATTCTCAAAGGGAAAAATATCATGAAATCAATAAAAGTTAATTTAAATATATTTACTCCTCCATGGCATGGCTTTGATGAAAACACGTTAAAAATATTAAAAGATTTAAACTATCAAATAATCTCTACTGACTTAAAAAAACCAGTTTTAGATAATATTTACAATTTAAAAAGTGTTCCAACAAGCATATATCTAAATAAAAAAAATGAAAAAGTATGGTATCTTGAAAAAAATGAAAAAGTTATTAAAGAAATAAATGACA
>CAYZMD010000194.1:678-2207 GCA_964479425.1 uncultured Methanosarcinales archaeon
AAAACCCTACTAAATTAAAAAAACCAGTTTTAAAAAAAAATTACAATTTAAAAAATTTTCCAAAAAAACTAAAACTAAAAAAAAAAAAAAAAAGTATGGTATCTTGAAAAAAATGAAAAAGTTATTAAAGAAATAAATGACATTAATTATGATAAAATTGGAATTCAAATACATCACAAAGCATTTAATAATTTAGCTGAATTTAATCAACTAAAACAATTATTACAAAAACTTAAAAAAAGTAAATTCTTTAATTTTATAAAATTATCTCAAGCAACTGAAAATAATATATCAAAAAAAAATATATATCTTAACTCCTTAATTTATTATCTTACTTATCAATTTGTACCAAAACCATTAATTTTAACAAAAAAATCCAAAAATCCAATATTAAAAATGTATGATTTTCAAAATATTTTAGCATATAAATCTTTAGACCAAACAGAATCTTATTTTTTAAAAAGAATTTATCTTAAATTAAAAGAAACAATTAAGAATCAATTACCAAAAAACAATAACCCCATAGGCCTTTTACTGTCAGGCGGAATGGATTCTGCCATTATACTGCACATTTTAAGAGAATTAACTGATAGACCAATATTTACTATAACTGGAGCCTATACTACAAATTCACCAAACCTCAAATTAGGTAAAAAATTAGCTTCTAGATATAAAACAATTCACAAAAATATTATAATTAAACCAAATGATATGTTAAGAATAAAAGAACTTTATCAAAAAAAAATTCCTCAAGTAATAGGAGATAATGGTTTTCTTCCAACTTATATTATGTTAAATTACATTAAACAAAATGTAAATACAGTTTTTTCAGGAGATGGTGCAGATTGTCTATTTTGTGGGTTATCTTCGCATTATTTGAATTATATAGATTATAAATATACAAAATATTTAAATTTTACCAAATTAAAAAACAAAAGCACTAAATCTTCACTTAAAAAGAAATATAAAACGAATTTTGAACATTATAAATATGGAGAAACTTTTTTAAATAAAAAGGAGGAAAAAATTATCTTAAATAAAATATTTAAAATAGATTTAGAAACACCTCTAAAATTAATAACTGAAAGAATAAAAATAAAAGATGTTTTAAAAAAACAAATTTTTCTTGATTTAAATTTTCTAGTAAGAAATAGGATTGATTATATAATTTATTCAGCAAAAGCTACGAAAGTAGAAGTAAAAATGCCTTTTCTAAACACGCATTTTGTGAATTTTGCAACTAAAATCCCTAGTAAATATCTAATAAAAAATTTAAAACAAAAATATATTTTAAAAAAAACATTTGAAAAAATATTGCCAAAAGAAATTCTAACTCAAAAAAAGAAAGGGTTTACTCCACCATTTGATATATGGTATAAACAAAATAAAACCTTTATAATAAAACAAATATTTAAAAGTGCCAGTTTGGGGATTTCAAAAAACTATATCAAATATTTAATAAAAAATATAAACAATAGCAAAAATTATAAAATTGGAATGAAAATATGGTTAATATTAAACCTTGTTCA
>CAYZMD010000195.1:0-2143 GCA_964479425.1 uncultured Methanosarcinales archaeon
AAACAACATAGGTTTCTCCAGCATCAGCGCCACCAACAGAATCTGCATCATATGCACCTATTATAACATCATCAATATTATCTCCATTAATATCGCCAGAAGAAACTGCATAACCAAACCTATCAAATGTCATATTACCATAAATTGTGAAATTTGCTGATATTGAATTTAAATCAAATGTAGAAGGTAATGAAGTTGAACCAAAAATGACATAGATTTCCCCAGTAGAAAGAACTGCACCATCTGCACCTATTATAAGATCATCAATACCATCACCATTAATATCACCTGAAGAAACCGATCGACCTGAATAATCATTTTTATCATCACCATAAATTGTTAAACCTGCTGATTCAGAAGTTAAATCAAATGTTTCCGTAGCTTGTATAGAAGAATCATCAACCGTAGCCATACCAGTGATCTTACCATCGCATCCTGTAAGTGCTACTACTAATAACAATAGAAATAATAATACTAATAATCTCTTTTTTGTAATATACACTCATGCACCCCACAAACAGATTTAATATTCTAATATATAAATGTTGTTTATAGTTATATATAGATTAATATCAATATACAGTTTCAAATCCTGATGAATATTATAAGTTCGCTTTTTAAAATGTTTAACCAGAATATACTTTTAACTCTGCTTTAGAAATTTAACAAACCTTACTATTCAGCATGTACAAGTAAAAGGACGTCTCCTTTTCTAATCTTATAATCATCTGCAGGTATTTGTTCAAAATAATCTCCACTTCGAATGGCAATTATATTGGCTTTTGTTCCAAATATCTTATCAACTTGATGTACTGTTTTATTGACGTACTTACTTGATATATTCATTTCCTTTAGTTGTATACCCTTGCCAAATCTCGTCACAGCCTCCATAATCCATCTGATTGTATTTGGATTATGAACAGACAATGCAAGTAAATGTCCTCCTAAAGTTGAAGAAGCAACAACATAGTCAGACCCTGCCCTTTCAGCAATTGAAATAAAACTTGTTCTATGAATATTTGCAATTATTTGAGCTTTTTCTGTTATACTTCTAATTAAATTAATAGCAAGCATAGTATCAGAATCATTAACTAATGAAACAAACACAACATAATTATTTGAGTCCTTAATATATTTCTCTAAACTCTGCTTTTTCAAAGGATTATCCTCAATATATTGAATATGCTTTTCCTTTTTATCTTTTATATTCGGACTAATTATTGTAATATTTGATTTTTGATATTTTATTTCTTTAGCCAAAGATTCAATTGCGCTATCATACCCAAGTGCAATAAACTTTGCTTTTTTTGAAATAAAACGTTTTAATTCTGCTAATCTAATAAATCTTGCAGACTTACTAGGTAAAATTCTATATTCATAGGTTAACATTGTTTCTTGTTTTTGTGTTAAATCATATTTCTCTGAGGGGATTATAAAAATAGATTTATGACAATGAATACTTATCTTTACAGATTTAACAAAAAATAATATTTTACTAAATGAATTTTTCTTTATTAAATAATCAAGTCCATCTAGGAGTACAAAAGATTGAGGAATAGATTTTGTAAAATTATCAATGGTAGCCTGCAATTGCCTAATATCATTAGGACCAATGCTTAATTCATCTGTCTCTAAATCTGTTAACCAAATAATTGGAGTAGTTTTTAGATTATATTGTTTTCTTATATCGTCTGGTTTTTGTGTAGTTATAATTAAACCATAATTTTTTTTACTTAACTTATCTATCAAAATATTATATGAACTTTCTACGGGATTTTTTGTACATACTAAATATTGGTTAGTGTAATCAAGAGAAAATTTTTGTAATTCTTTATTATTTATTTTCAATTTACCTTCTTCATGTAAAGGTTTTATTGAAAGAAATTTATATTTCATAATTCCATAACCAATAAAAAGACACGTGAAAGTTGTCAAAATATTATTATGAGGAAATAATTTTATACCATAAGCCGGTAAAATAACTCCTGTAGGTATACCAATTAAAATTGGAAATGATATTCCAATTATCAAAAATTTAAGACGCTCTTTTATGCCAATGATTGAAGTTTTAAAATATTTATGTAATAAAATAAAGAACATATAGAATAAAAATATTGCCTGAAAAAATTGAAAAAAATAACTA
>CAYZMD010000196.1:0-2120 GCA_964479425.1 uncultured Methanosarcinales archaeon
AGTCATAAAGCATTATAAAATGACATTTACTATAATTTAGCCTATAACTTAACTTTTGCAGCAAAATAACCTAAAAACCACTTGAAACCATTACGTAGAAGGGATTTGTTGATGCATCATTTTTTCGGAAAAGCATTGTGGAACTTAACCCTTTTTTGTGGATGCTAAACTTTTTTTTATTTCTGATAATTTACAAAATTTCTTACTGAAATCTATTTCTAATAATCTGCCAATGTCTTTCAATATTGTTGTATATTCTTCGAAACAATATATGTTTTCCGTTATATGAGTACAAAATGCCTTGTTTAAATTTTCTATTATTTTTGTTATTGAATATTTGTTGTCTAGTCTGTGTTGTATTATTCTTGTTATGACTAAAGCTATAAAGCAAGTTAAAAAGTGAGCTTCTATATGTTCTTTGTTTGATAAATATACTGGTCTTGTTTTTAAATCACTTTTAGTGACTTTAAATGATTCTTCTATTTTCCATAATCCTCTGTATATCTCAATAATTTCCTCAGCAGTTTTATCCATCTCACTTGTGACTATTGCATAGTATCCATCTAATGCTTCTTCTTTTCTTAGTTTTTCTTCATCAATGGTTAGTATTGAACTAAGAGAAAGGATTTCTCCTGTTTTCTTATCAAATTCAATGTTTTTAATATACTTAGCTGCGCCATATGATGTTGCTTTATTGTATTTGCCAGGGTTGTTTGCTAAGTCTTTTGATTTTTCAATAGTTTTAGCTCTATCGGCTTTAGCTCGTTTATCATAATCTTTGCTGTAAAATATTACTTGTTTTTCATCAACAGTTCTTTTGGTTTTTTTACCAGTAACACTTGTAACAGATATTTCTTTTGGGTAGAGCCTAGACTTAATTTTATACTTATCTCCAATCCAAGTGTAACCACTTTCATCAAGAACATAATCTTTAAATGCTTGTGTACCACCTCTTACTGTTTGACTAATAACATAGCCATTATTTCCTGAAAGGGTGTAATTAAGATTATCACCAGTATTTAATCCTTTATCTGCTACAACAATAATTCTTCCTAAATCATAATCATTATTTACTATTACTTCTTTTAGCATGGGGCGCAGAGTAAGTTTATCAACGGTATTTCCATTAAAGAGTTTGTAAGAGATAGGCATACCTTTGGTATCCATCAGTAATCCCATTTGAACAATTGGATTAGGACGATGTTCTTTAGAAAGACCTTTTTTCCTAAAGTCATCAGGTTGATCTATCTCAAAGTAGTAATTGGTAACATCGTAGTAAACAATATCTGTATTACGATTATACTGCTCTTTAATGTGATTATGCATCCATAACTGCAGGGCTTCTTTATGTTTGTTTATATGAGATAAACTTCTATATACATCATCTAAAGAAAAATCCAGCTTATCAAAGTAGATATCCTTATTCTCGTATGTTTTTTTCTTTGAAGAAGGATTTAATATTCTGCTATATACAAGTAATTTCATAATGGCGTTTGTATCATACTCGAAATTTTGAGTTCTCTGTCTATTAATGAAGAATTTATCGATTTCGAGTTCATGATAGATCTTACTTAGTGCAGCGTAACCGAAATTTTTTCTTGAAGAAGTATTTATATGAATTTTCTTTTTAGAATCAAGTTTTAGAATGATTGGTGAGTTCTTTATATTTTTTTCTTCATTCATTTTTTTTACAACTGCAGAGAAATGAGCAATGGGGTCATCAAATTCACTTTCAAGCTTATCAAGGTACCCAAGTGATTGAATAGTAATGGTTCTAGTGTGTTTTTTAACTTTGTCATAGAATCCATCTGCAATACTCATATAAATCCTACCATCTTTACGTTTGCTTTTTTTTAAATACATAATATGTTCCTTTTCGTAATATACACACTAATTATACCACAAATCGCAATCTTCCGCAATGTAATTATGAATACTAAAATATATTTTTTGCATAAAAAAAGCCTTTATCATGGGCTATATGAGGAACTACTTTAAATTGTTACTGCAAAACTAGGGAAGCATTATAAAATGACATTTACTATAATTTAGCCTATAATGAATACAGATGTTTTAATCTAAGGGAGGTATATTATGAAAAAACTACTTATTATTGTTTT
>CAYZMD010000197.1:0-2115 GCA_964479425.1 uncultured Methanosarcinales archaeon
TTATTAACTAGAAAAACTTTACTATTTATTAAGGTTTCTTAATTAAGACAGTGCCGTTAATTTTATCTTTATCTACTTTGATTCCAATAACATTTTTCCCCTCTAATATTTTTGCTAATTCCATTTATTTTCCCTAATAAAAATTGCTTGATTTTCTTCTAAATTATGTTTGAGATAAATAAGCTCTAATACCCTTTTCTTTCTTTATTTTAACAATAATTTCTAATGAGATTGCTTTTCTTTAATAAATTGCTTCTGTATATTTAAACTTTGTTAAATACCAAATAATGCAGTAAGAACAGCCCTTACACTGAAAAATATAACAATGCTAATAAATGCAAACGGAATAACATATTTTACTCCTTCAACAACTTTCCCACTTTTAATTTGTCCTAAAACAAGACTTCCCATAATGCTTGTAGTAACTAACAATATAACCAAAAACGGAACAACAATCTCTGAACTTAAGCTTAGTTTATTTAATGTAAAAGAACTATAGCTTGAAGCACTACCTACGTCTATATTTCCTATAATGCCCCCTAAAGAGTCAATTAGGAATGTTGCAGTGGCAAATAGGAAAGGAGCTCCTACAACAATAATTATTGTAATAAATGCAACATAGCTAACAATCGTTGCTTTTACTTTAGATTCTATAATTTGTCTTTTTTTCAAACTTTTACTTGCTTGCATGAGTAGTGGCGCTAATTTTCCTCCACTTTTATATCCTGATAAAATTAATCCTACAATTTTTTCCAACGTTTCAGAATCAACTTTTTTAGTTAAACTTTTCAAAGCGTCAGGTAGACTTTTTCCTAAAGTTATTTCTTCTCCTGCTTTATATATATCGTCTTTAAATATTCCAAATTCAGGCTTAGCAGAAAGAAGTAAAGCTTTGTCTGGTGTCATTCCAGCTTTTAAGTTTGCAGCAGTTAAGTCTAATATGTCTGGTAATATACTATTTACAAATTGTGCTTTTTCTAATACTTTTAAATTAAGCCAAGAGTAAATTAGAAATGCAATGCTAAAAAAACTTATTAAAAATACATATATTAATTTTGAAGTATAATAACTAGAAAATATTGTAATTAGCAAAGCGCCAATCAAGCTAACTAATAATAAAACTAATTTGAACGTTTTGGGATTAATTTTTAATCCTGCATATTTTAGTTTTTGTGCAATCATATTAATTTTGGCCTCTTTATTCTCATTATTCCCAAAAACATAATTTCAAAAAATAATACAAATAGGTATAGTAATGCTAAAATTATAATGCTAACAAACGGAGTCATAGCAAAAAATAAAGACAATACAATAAAGAATGTAATAAATAATGTTGGAACAACTACTGCAATTAACATATAAAATACAACTATTCCACTTAAGCTACTTCCATACTTTTGAATTTGTGTTGTTTGCATCTCTGATAAACTATCAATTGTATCTTTAATTGCTTCTTCAATTTTGGTTCCACTTTTCATACTATTAACTATTTGCCAGATTGCTCGTCTGAAAAATTTACTAGGATTTTTTCTTGCTAGCTCATCTAAAACATCAATTTCATTTTCTCCAGAATTAATTGAATTAATTGCAAACCCAAACTCTTTAGAAATCTCAGCATAATCTCCTTTGCTTATGTTAACCATAATCTCATATATTGGTACAGATGCACTCAATTGTACTAACATATCTTCAAGCATTGGCATAATATTTTCTTCAATACTTCTTATTTTCAAGCTAATAATTCTTTTAGGATAAACTGTACTTTGAAATAAAATATACAAACTAATAAACAGTCCAAAAAAACTTCCAATAACAAGTGCAGGTTGAACATCTAATTTATAAAAAAAAGCAGACATAAACATTGAAATTAAGACAAAGTAGACAATACTTGAGAAAATACTCATTGACATATATTCTTTATCCTTAAATTTCATATTAGCCATTTCTAAATCTTGTTCTAAAAATGGAAAGAATTTTTCAAATCTTAAACCTGAAAAGAAATACTTTGATTTTGGCACTGCAAGGCCAGGAAGAATAGTTAAACTCATTTTATTTTATCCATAACAATTTTGGGATCAGAATAGTAATCTTTGATTATTTGTCCAATTTCGTCTA
>CAYZMD010000198.1:0-2053 GCA_964479425.1 uncultured Methanosarcinales archaeon
TAAAGTCAATTTATCATTGTTTTTATCAATTGGTTTAAACTCATTAACATCAATGCCATTAGGAATAATCTGAATTTTAATATTAGATGTCTTAAAAGCTAATTTTTTAAGTTCTTCAGAATTGGCTATAACTTTATGAGCTCTTTTCCATATGAATCTAGATAAATTACCAAAAAATAATTTATCTAAAATCCTCAATCTTGGATTATAGCCTGGAACATCTGAACCACGTAAAGCTACAATATACGGTTTTTTTAATAGATAAGCAATGACACCGCAAGGCCATCCAAACCATGCATGAGTTATATCATGCTCTTTAAATTTTTTTGAATAAAAATATGCTTTAACTGACCATACAAGCATCTCTTTCATAGTCCAATAATGCATATTTTTTTTCTTAACATAAAGTTTATGTATTGTAATATTTGGAGAAAATTGTTCAATGTTTGTTTTAATATGTGATGCAGTAATTAAATCAATCTTAATATTACGCTTAGAAAATTCTTTTAGCATGTAATAACATGCGTTAGCTGCCCCACCGCCTAATGGAGGGAACTCGTAATTGAGCATTAGTATTCGTTTCATTTAATTAAACAAATAAGCTTATAATTAAACATTATAAGAATAGATATGCCTCCATTGTGCTATAGAATCAATATCATTAGCGAAAACTTCTGTTAAATCATCACATAAATCTTTTTTATAAAAAATAGCGCGAGGATCAACCAATTCTTTTTTACCTTTAGAAAGATTATCAATTACAATAACAGAATGATTTTTATCAAGTAATTTCTTTACAGCTACAGAACCTATATATCCTGCCCCGCCTGTTATTAAAATGTTCATTTTTTCCACTAAAATTAACGAAATAAAGCTTGTATATAAAATTTTTCATTGGTCTTTAAGCTATTTCTTTCATTTAGTAAAAAAACTTATTTTTTACTGTAAAATCTCCCAATGTCCGCCTTTATTATGACCAACTCTTTTTAATAAACCTAAAATTTTCAATTTATTAATATTCTTATCTGTTGCTGTTGTACTTATTTTCAGACAATCGGTAATCTCATTTTTGGTAATTCTCGAGTTTTCCTCCATCAATAATAAAATTTTCAATTGATTTTCTATCAACTTACTACCAACCATCTCAGTCAATTTACTAGCTAAAATAGTCGGATTTTCTTAATTATTTTCACAATTTTATCATTATTTATCGTTTTTTTATGTTCCTGCTGATTTAATGTCAATTTTACACCGTCTTTTACACCGTCTTTTATACCGTCTTTTACACCGTCTTTATTGGAATATATTTGCACAAAAAAGGCATCAGAAAAACTAAATTCGACTTTGTTATTATTCAGAGAACAAGCGTCTTTAATCCGTTTTATTTCAGTTCCTATTTTTTCCATGTACTCTGTTTTAGATAATAAATTAGCAAGTAACCTATTTCTCAATTCACTTCTTTTTCCAAAATCTTTTAGGTCGAAAAGTAATTCACCTTTGTTATTAATAAAAATAGAACTTTTCAATTTCTCAATTGCAATAGCAGAACCATTAAAGTAATCAAAATGTATAATTGCATTAATAATAGCTTCTCTATAAGCTTTCTCAGGGTATTCAGGATATTCATCACGAGTTAATTTTTCAATTATATACTCAACTGGAACTCTTTCTTTAATATATTCAATAGCAAATTCAAAATTTCCTATAATTCCTCTATCTATTTCTTTTTTATCTAAAATATTAATTCTCTTATTACCACGAAAATGAACTAATCTTACTTTTGAAGTAATAATATATTTATATGGATTTTTCGCAAAAAACAAAACTTACGTATTAGTCATACCATCTGAAGTTAAAACTTTTAAATTTCTTAAAATTTCGTCTCTTTTCAGGCTATATGATAAACCTGCTAATTTCAAATAATATAAAAACTTATCTTCATCAAAATCTTTCCAATCAAAATCCGTGCAAATTTGTTCATCAAATCGAATCTTACCACCTTTTATAGCAAGTTTTAGAATTTCATTTCTTTTTAATTTTTGAGAATTAGGGC
>CAYZMD010000199.1:0-2042 GCA_964479425.1 uncultured Methanosarcinales archaeon
AATATTTTACATTCAGTGAAGCAGTGACAAAACGAAATGGCGGCATTGTATCCATATCACGATCTTCGGCACGGTAAGCAGCAGCAGCAGCACTTCCTGTCCCATGGCAATCGATTATGGAGGCCACAAATCCACCATACACATAACCGGGAATGGCGGTGTGATAATCGCGTGGTGTAATGCGGGCCACTGTTTCGTCACCGTCCCAGAAACTTTTTAACTGGAGGCCATGTTCGTTTAAACTTCCACAACCGTAGCAATGGCTCACATCTTCCGGATAATAATCCTGAAAAGCTTTTGTGTTCATAATTCAATGTCGTTTAGTTAGTGTTTTGTTATAATCGTTTGTAATTCATAGAGTAAAGCTTCTTTGGCCTTTTCTTTCGCGGGATATTTCTTCCAGGGCGGATTATCTCCCTGGTGTCCTCTACCACTTTATCGAAGGCCTGTATCGCTTTTTTAAATTGCTTTCTTAAAAATACCGCAATCAAAATGTCTTGTGTCATTGATACTGCATTGGTACGGTTTATCTTTTGGTCGTGCTTTCGGTTTTGATCTGCTTTGTATTCTTCCCTTACTTTTTCTTCAATGGGGTGGGCATAGGCCGCACATAGGGTCATTAAAAATACTTTGGCATGAAAATCCTGCTTGACAGCCAAAGCTGTTTTACCTGTGAAGTTTTCTAATTCTATCCTGCTTTTCAGTAACTTGTATGCCTCTTCTTCGCCCCACCTGTGATGATACAATGCTTCAAATTCTTCATAGGGATACGTTTCCGTATCGATCAGAGAGGTGCAAAGAATTTCCTTTTCCCCAGTAAGAAGCTCAATTTTTATCAACCGGCATGTTATGGTAGCATCCTGCATGTGTGGAAATCCTGCCAGTTTTTTTCGATCCTTTTTGGGCAAAGTAAAAGTTACGATCCGCTCTTTTTCATCACTTTCGGCGAAATCTTTTGCTTTCAGCCACCAGTTTTCTTTTAAGCGGACACAAAACTCAATCCCCTTCGCCTTCAGTAAAAACAATAGCCAGAAGCAAGGATAGCCTCGGTCAAGCAACAACAAATCGCCCTTTTCCACCTTGTCCAGGTGTTGCATAAGCAAGTCCCGCTCGCTCGATGCGTAGGGCGCCAATTGGGCATCGATAGTTACTTGGTTTAAAGTATCGTAAAGCATTGAGGCCATCGCCAATGAACGGGGACTGTCTGCCTTTGGCCCAAATTTTTGCTGGCCAAATTCCTTAATGACACTGGGGTGGTTGGGCAAAACTAAGCGGGTCCCGTCAACAGCAAGTGCCCGCATCCCATGCCAGGTGTAATATTCTGCCCCTCCATAAAACGTGTCGACAGCCACTTCGTTTAACCGTGTAAATGCCCAGGGGTTCAATTTTGCCCTGGCCTGAGAAAACGCACCCTTGGTGGCTTCCCTTATTTTAAAATCACTTCTGGAAATTACCTTAAAAAAATTGTCCAGGTCGCGTTGTATCGAACTCCTAAAATTTATGATCAAGACTATTAAGTTGCTGAATGTGAGCTTCCTGTTACGTGAAAATACCTCTTTTCGGCCGTTCTTTGAACGGCCACGAAACTCCTCATTTTCAAGTTCATAAGCTATTTTTTTAGATAAATTTTCTCGATAATCTGCTTTTTCGTTTATACTTGGGACACCCCCTATATACCTCTACAAGATAAGTAACTATTTCTGAACTACAAACTTTTCAAAGAACTATCTTTCTCTAATTATCAATAAAATCAATGCTTTCAAGCCATTCTCTTAACTAAACGACATTGAATCATGATTTAAAAATTTATCTCGGATTCCAATCCTGTTTTCCATCGTCATCAAATCAGTAGGGATATTCAAGTCCGAGAACCACTCAAATAATGACAAGTGTTCTTTGATAACTTCAATTTGAAGTTTTTTAGAACATCTTTGCGACTCCTCTGATAGATCTATTCCAATTACTTTGGCACCCAATTCTTTTAACCTTTGTAATAAATAACAAGAACCACATCCAATTTCTAAAATTTTTTTGTCAGAAAA
>CAYZMD010000200.1:0-2006 GCA_964479425.1 uncultured Methanosarcinales archaeon
AGAAGATGAAGATTGAGAAGAAACAGAAGAAGAAGACAAGGATGATAATGACGAAAGGGAAGACAATGAAGAAAGAGAAGATATAGAAGAAAAAGACGAAGAAGACAGGGAAGAAGATGATAATGAAGAAGAAGAAGAAGATAACTCTGGGATTCCTCCGCTTAATATTACTCCCATACCACTGTTATACATCAAACCCGCAAAAGTAGTTCTATTTGTAGTGCCAAGAGAAGGAACGCTTGCCCATACAACCATTTCATCAATTTTTCCACTAAAATTGCCCACTTGCCATTTGAGCAATGTAGCTTCACCCCATCCACTTCCACTATATGCTTGTGAACCAAGAACTCCATTTACATAAATTGCTACATAACCATCACCACCATAGCCTTCATCAAAACATATTATATGTATCCATTGATTAAGCGGAACTGAATTGTAAGTAACATTTTGACTAGTAACCGCATAATGTAATATATTAGAAGAATCATAATATAATTTAGAATGAAATAAATCATCATAAGGAACTCTTTTTTCTGGATACCATGTAAATATAGTTTTATCAGAAATCGTAGGTTCTAAATACACCCAAAAACTATACCACCTATGTACGCCACTAGCAAAATTATTCCATTCATAAGGAGTTTCAAAACCAGAACCAGTAGGAGTAGCATTGTTTACAAAAGCTGGATTTGGATGAGAAGAAGCTTCCCACGGAACACTTCCAGAAACAGGAGTTAAGGGGCACCTATCCACAACATCTCTTCTTATTCCCGTGCTTGCTTCATCAAAATGCCAATATCTTTCTATATAACTATTATAATCGTTAGCATTCATTATTTATTCTCGCATTTCATCCAAATATGTGGCAAGACCAATTGTTTTTCCAAACAATCCCACATACTGCCAATTCCAGCAACATACAAATTATTCTCCAAATGTGCCGAATCACCATTATCTAAAATTACGCAACAACTATCATAGCTTCCAACCCAAATACAATCCCCTTCAAAATTACCAAATATCTTCATAGTTTCAGGTCTTGTTACACTTGGCACAGATATATTCCAAATTAATTCCCCAGTTGAATAATTTATTTTATTCAATAGCCCACTTCTATCTAATACATAAATATTATTATTAGCCAAAGACGAAACACAATTACAATTAATTCCATACGAAGATAAATCAAAAAGAGTAGTCAATACCCCATCTTCATATTTCTTAACAAATTGATCTCCACTAACAGCCAAAACATTATGAATTCCCCAATCTCCAATTCCTTCAATATAAGAATCAATATAAAGTAAATCACTCAATCCAACCCTGTTTTTAATATATGAAATTAATATTGTTCCTGATGTACTTAAACCAGATTGAGCTAAAATAAATATTTCTCCAGTATTTTGCATTATTAAACAATCTATTACTGAATTAATTTCCATTGGCAAATTACTATTAAACAATTCAGTTCCATAATAGTCTTTTAATACTATTTTTCTCTTTTCTATTTGCCAAATTGAATTCCTTATTCCATCAATTTTAACAAACAATGTATCTTCACTTAATTGTAAAGATCTTGTTTTGGAATTAAAGTCAGCATTATTAATACAATAAGCAAAATTATCTGCAAAAGCCCATATGTCTCCATTAATATCATTTAAAGATATGTTTTTAATATTTAATTCATTAAAGTTATATGTCTTTACTATTATTTTAGAGTCAAAAGATATTTGATGAAGATTATTGTTTTTAGATACAAAAAATCTTCTTAATCTATTTTTATTTAATTGATATCTAACAATGGCATCTGCAGGAGGTCTATTTAATCCTCCAGCTGGGAAGCCCCTAAAATGCTTACTAGTTCCAGTCTGATCATATGAAAAACAATATCTTTGGTCTATAGTATTGTTGTTGATTAATGGATAATTCAATTCTATATTGTCATATATAGACGTTTGATAATTTACATTATTGGATAAATGGTCTCTTGAAGAAATTATCCA
>CAYZMD010000201.1:0-2002 GCA_964479425.1 uncultured Methanosarcinales archaeon
GAAAGATTTTGGTTCCACTTCCAAAGCTCTTATATTTGAAAATGATTTTGAATTTACTCATGATTGGTTAAAAGAATGTAAACGAGTTCTAAAACCTAATGGGACAATCTGGGTATCTGGAACACCTCATAATATTTATCAAGTCGGTTATGCACTTCAGAAATTAGGATTTCATATTATGAATGAAATTTCATGGTTTAAACCTAATGGTCCTCCAAATCTATCTTGCAGATACTTTACACATTCTCATGAAACAATTTTATGGGCAAAAAAAGATAAAAAAGCCAAACATAAATTTAATTATAAAGAAATGAAAGAATGGGATGATAAAATAAGCCCTTCAGGAAAACAAATGAGAAGTGTTTGGCACATACCATTAACACCTAAACGAGAAAAAGAGCAGGGTAGTCATCCAACTCAAAAACCTATTGAAGTCTTAAAAAGAATTATTTTAGCAAGTTCGGACAAAGGGGATGTAATATTAGATCCTTTTAATGGATCTGGCACAACAGGGGTTGTTGCAGTTATGCATGGAAGAAAATATGTGGGAATTGATAAAGAAAAGAAATATCTGAATTTAACAATTAAAAGAATTCAAGAATAAATAACTAGATAAACTTATATTCATTATTATCTATGACTCTCAGTTCAATGGTTGTATCAAGTTTCATGCCTAGTTTACTCATCAATGGTTTGCCTAAAGCAATTGTATACGATCTTGGCTTAGCACCATGATTTCTTAGTCTAAATTTACAACTATGTTTAACATTGTCAACGATGACTATAATATCACAATCTTCATTCGGGAAGTGTTTCTTATAGTCTTTTTTTATTCTTATATGTCCACTATTTAAGTCGCTTTGTTTAATCTCAGTAAATATTGTTTCATTCATTAAATTTACCTCACTTAGTTAAATTTGCAAAGGGTCTTTTTCCATGTTTTGCTTTAAATTTTTCAATCATTTCAGATTCTACAGTATATGGATCGTTCTCAGTTACTTGCCAAGAAATAATTAACTCATCAGAATCTTTTAACTGCCAAATATATCTTCCACCCCAATGACCTACAGGTTTTCCACAACCAAACTGGATGTATTGTTTTAATCTTTTTCTAAGAGTTGCTTGAGAACCATTACCGCCTGCCTGACCAATATAGATTATTTCTTCATTTAAAACCCAATTATCTTCAAGTTTTTCAATAGGCACTGAAGAATCTTTACCTTTAAAATGACCTCCAATGCTTTCTTTTAAGAAAACAGGGCCTTTAGTATATGAAACAGTATAAACTCCTTGTTCGTCAGGGATAGAATAAAATCCTTCTTCTTTTAATTCTCTAACTGTTTTCATAAGAATAATTGGCATAAATAGTTATAAAAAGTTTTCGACCCCTCACAGTCCCTCGCTGATTCATCATAAAATATTTGAAAAACCACAACATTTAAATATATCAATTGCTATCAAATGCTACAAGATGGCGGAAACTACACAAGTAAACATAAGATTATCTACAGCATTAATACATGATTTAGAGTTTGTAGCTCAAAATCTAAAAGTATCAAAGATAGAATGGTTAAAAGTAAAAATAGCAGGAATAATATCTCAAGAAAGAGAACAAATACTTGAAGAAATTGATCATAAATATGAACATGGAAGAATGGAAGACTCAGAATATAAAGAACTGATAGGTCTTGCACCATCAGATACATTAAAAGAAAGTAGAAAACACGCAATTATACTAAAAGAAAAAAGAGTACAAAATTCAAAAGAATATTTTCAGAACATAGCTAAAACAATAAAAAGGAATAAAGTAAAAGGCGATGGAAAAGAGTTCTTAAAAAAATATTTAGAGAATGAATTAAAACAATTAGACAATGATGAAGCAGTATTAGAATTATTAAAAGAATTAGTCAAATATCAAGGTACACCTGTTCCAATGGTAGAATTTGTAACTGAAGCAGAAAAAAAAGGAATATCTGGAAACACACTAGAAAACATATTTGAA
>CAYZMD010000202.1:0-1999 GCA_964479425.1 uncultured Methanosarcinales archaeon
TTGATACTGGAGGAAATCCACAATTTGATTTACTTATAGTAAACGCATCTATAAACACAGCAGCAGATACATATCAATTAATTGGGGAACTGACGGAAAACAATAATTTAGTTCAGGCAATAGAACTAACACAAACTTATGGTGCTGGAATCAATCAAGCACAATTTAATTTTTCAGCGAAAGCATTAGATTCATCAAATTATAATTTCACATTAAAAATATATCAAGATGGATTAATTTTTAGAGAAAAGAATTTTGCATTTACAATCAATCCAGCAAATTATGAGACTAGAGAAATAAACATTACTTCAATTAGCGCAGCACCATTAAATAATGTGTCTGATGCAAGAAATGATTTTTTTATTTTGAATTTAACACTTGACTCAACAGTTGCAGACACAGCAAATATTTACGCTTATATATCAGCCGGAACAAATAAAATATATCACAAAAAAGCAACGCCTGTTGCAATAGGTACTCAAACAGTTAGCATTGCATTTGATTCAAAAGATATTAGAAGTAAAAGATTAAACAACACTTTCTTATTGAAAAAAATTAAAATTAAACTTACAGATGTTACATATAATTATCATTACAATACTACTTTAGGCAATTTTAATAAAATTAATTTTGATCCTAAAAAAACAGTCATCACAGATTCTTTCAATGAATATACAATAAACTCGTCAGGCAAGATAGACGAGTTATATATTAATGCAACCATTGAAGTAAATCAAACTGCAACTTATAATTTGAAAAGTGCATTGTATGATTTTTATGGAAACTTTATTTATGACATAGATAAAAATGTATCATTAACTTTAGGAATAGATTCGGTAAAATTAATATTAAATTATACTGATGTTTATGCCTCTAAATTAAATGGTCCTTATTCTGTTGGTTATATGAAACTTTTATTAGATGATGAACAGATTGATTATGCCCCTAATCCTTATTCTACACGACATTACAAATACACTGATTTTAATACAATACCTTTACCAGAATTAAAAATAAATTCAATAGAACTAAGAAATCAAAGTTTAAATTATACGACAGCAAATGTAACAATACAAAACACTGGAAACGCTCCTGCATTCAATGTCAAAGTAACTTTGTTTAATAATAGAACAGATGAAATTCAAGAACACACAATTGAAAGAATAGATGCTTTAACTTCTTATGATGCTTTAATACATAGAACAAATATAACCGAAACAAGCTATATTAGATCTTATGTCGATATTCAAAATACAATAGAAGAAATTAATGACAGCAATAATGACTTTGAATTAAGTTTATTACCAGATTTAACTTCTCCAATTATGACAATAACATATCCAACAAACAATAGTAATTTAACATATACAACAACTCAAACACAATTAAACATAACAACTGATGAAAATGCTTATTGTAGATATTCAACAAATGCATTATTTAATTTCAATGATGGAACTTTATTTGATATAACAAATAGCTTAACACACTCTGCAGATTACTCTGTATCATCAGGAAATATTTGAAGAATAATATTTTTGTGTTAAATAATTATTGCCTTCATTACTTTCTAATAAATTATAATCTGGATCAACAAATAAATATAGATCATTATTCTTAGCTATGTTAAATACTGTTGAAAGAGATGTTTTACTATAAGGAGAAATACTATCGTTGTAATACATTGTAAGATTATTAATTATTACATTATTTTCAATTTCATATAAATTTATTTTAAAATTTCTAACACTAATATTATCATTATTCCAAACATCAAAACTAACATTAACATCATTTCCTTGTTTTACAAATGATAAATTGCTTGGGCTTAAATCAGGCAGAACTCTTGAAGTATAATTTCCATAATACAAAGTAAAAACTATTTCAACATCTTCGCCGGGTTCTAAACTTCCAATATCAAATTGCCAACCGACAGCAGGATCTCTATATTGATTTAAAGGATCAACTAAATTATATTGATCTAAATCATTTAATTGCA
>CAYZMD010000203.1:0-1988 GCA_964479425.1 uncultured Methanosarcinales archaeon
ATGGTGCTTTCACTTTTGATGGTGTGGATGATTATGTTGATGTAGGTAATGATACGAGTTTTAATATTACACAAGAAATTACACTTTCCGCATGGGTTAAATCAAATTCTGAAGGTTATGTTATTGCAAAAGATCCAGTTGTGACAGTTTATAATTTTACAACATGTGGACAAACCGGAAGGACTGGACCAAGCCAAGGTCAGTGTGATACTGAATATAGTGGAACAACACTTGATTCTAATGTGACTTTAAGTAGTGGTATTCAATTATGGACTGTTCCTGCAACAACGAATTATTTTATTGAGGCAACGGGTGCACAGGGTGGAGATTCAATATACGCTAGTGCGTATTGCCAAGGAGGTGATGGAGCTATAATTATTGGTACAGTTTTATTAATAAAAGATCAAGTTATAAAAATTATAGTCGGACAACAAGGTATAAATGGGTACATTGGTTGTGGTTCAGGAGGAGGAGGTTCTTTTGTTACTGATTCAAATAATGATCCTTTAATTATAGCTGGTGGTGGTGGAGGTGCAGGATGGGACGAATGTAATTATGTAGATATAAATGGTAAAACTGGCACTAGTGGTGGGAACTCAAAAGATAATTTGTTAAACATTATTTATGGAGGTACAAATGGTAATGGTGGTGAAGCAGATACTAGTAATGATGGTTCTGCTGGAGGAGGTGGATTATTAACTAATGGTGAAGAAGATTATGGAACAGGGTATGAAGGAATAGCTTTTATTAATGGTGGTCTTGGTGGTGATGGTGATGGTGAAACTGATGGAGGTTTTGGAGGAGGTGGAGGTACACATGGAAATCACGTAGGTGGTGCTGGTGCAGGTGGTTATTCAGGTGGTGCAGGTGGTTCTAATTATGGCACTCCTTCTTATGGTGGAGGAGGTGGTGGATCATATAACAGTGGAATAAATCAAGATAATACGGCTGGAATAAATACCGGAGATGGTTATGTCACAATAAAAAGACTAGCACCACCAAAAAATGTACCTTATGCACTTTCAACGATGAATGGTGGAAATTTTATCATCGTTAGTGATTTTATCTCTTATAATGTTAACTCTAGAACAGATGTTAATGATGGGGAGTGGCATTATATTGTTGCGACATATAACAATTCAGAAATGAGAATGTATGTCGACGGGGTATTAGAAGATAATAGCACAGATTATGTAGGAGATTTACCTACTAACAAAGATAACGTTTGGATTGGTAGAAGTTATGATCCAGATGCTACAGATTATTTTAATGGAACTATTGATGAAGTTAGAATTTGGAATAAATCTTTATCTGCTGAAGAAATTTGGCAACAATATAGTTCAAACCTGAATAAATATTCTGTGGATGGATGGTCATTTTATATAAATCAATCAAATTTGACAGAAGGAGAATATACATATTATGGTTATGCAGAAGATGAAGCTGGAAATAGTAATATAACAGAAATAAGAACATCAATAGTTAATTTTGCTCCTATTATACATTTAATCTCCCCATCAAACGAAACATTAACCAGTATAGCAGAACAAACATTTAGTTGTAATATTACAGATGGAATAAGTATTGCTAATTTGACAATTTATGTATGGAATTCGACTGGTGATAATATAAATTATTCAACTATTGCTTTATCAGGCACATCAAATAGTACAAGCTGGATTTATACATTGCCGTATGATGGCGCATTCACATGGAATTGTTTAGGTTATGATCCATCAGGAAAAAATAATTGGAGCGAAGAAGGAAATTATAGTATTACATTAGAGGTAGTTGCTCCAACATGGGACGAAATCCCCGAAAATCAAACTATTGAATATAAAATTGCATTTAGTTATGACGTAAATGCATCGGATAATGTTGCTATAGCTTCATATTTTATTAATGACACAATAAATTTTAAAATTGATGCAGAAACAGGAGTAATAGAAAATAATACCTTGTTACTTGTTGGCGATTATTGGCTGAAT
>CAYZMD010000204.1:0-1922 GCA_964479425.1 uncultured Methanosarcinales archaeon
TTTAGCCTTTTAATCCTTTAAACTATAACAACCAGAAAGATTAATAAATGAGCATTCATTTATTTTTTGAATATGATATTAGTTCAAAAAGCAATTGTAAAAGACAAGAATAATTTTTTAATTATATTAAGATCACCATCTGCTAAGTTTTTTCCAGAACATTGGGATTTTCCAGGTGGTAAACTTGAACCTAATGAAGAACCGTTTGCTGGAATTGAAAGAGAAGTTATTGAAGAAACAGACCTTAAGGTAAAAGTAATTGAAGTTGTTGGAACATACGAAATAGACTTGGATTATAAAGGCAAAAAGAGTCCACACAAATTCACAGTATATTCAACAAAAGTTATATCTGGTGATATTAAATTAAGTCATGAACATCTAAAGTTTAAATGGGCAACTAAAGAAGAAATATTAGAATTAAAAATCGAACCATATATGAACTTATATTTTGAAGAGCATTAATATAATTTTTCATTAAAATTCTTTAAAGATACGTTTACCATTAACTTTTTTTACATTAAGCAAAACTTTCTTATTCTTATTAATATGACTTACAAGAACTTCTCCAATAAATATTATATGATCTCCAGAATCAACAGTTTTTCTTAATTTACATTCCATATTGATTGTAGCATCCTTAATAAGAGGAGATTTTATCTTATGAGCTTTAACTGTCTCTAATCCTGAAATTTTAAATTTATCAACAACATTTCCTTTAGTTGAACCAAATAATACTAATTCTTTTTCGAGTCCCTTATTCGGAACAGCTATAACAAATTCTTTACTTTTTTTAATAAGTTTAGCAGTATGACTTTTTTTTGATAATGATACTGCAAATAAAGGAGGAGCTATTGAACATTTCATATTCCATCCTGCAATCATTCCGCTAGGTTTTTTAGTACTATCAATAGAAATAACAAACACACAAGCCTCTGGCTTAAATTTATCAAATGCTTCTTTTACTGTGCACAACCTCATCTTTTATAGAGCACTACAACAAACCCAACGCTATCAACAAGCTCAGCTTTGCATTTTTCAGCGATGTCTTTAGCTAAATCTTTTTTATTCTTATCTCCTTCGTCGATAAAGCTACGTAACATCTTTACTTTTACAAGCTTAAGAGTCTTTAGCTGTTTTTTAATCTCATTAACTAAATTGTGAGTTAGTCCAGATTTGCCAATCTTAACAGTAACTTCAATCCCTTTTGCTTTATTCTTGAATTTTTTTAAGTTTATCATTTTTTCTTAGTTGTATGTCCTATTTTTCTTCTATGTTTTAGTTCCTTTATATGTGTTTTCTTTGTTCTTATCAAATTCTTTATATCTTTATCAAATTCGTCTAACATTAAACTTACGTGCTGTCCGCCTAAATCATGAGGCAATATAACGTAGTCTGCGCCTTGATTGTAGAGCTCAATTGCATCTTCAAAATGATTACCTGTAACAAAGATAGATGCATTCTTATTATGTCTTCTAGTCTTTTTAATTAATAAAAGGTTATCTTGTACATCAGGATCAGTAGATATAATGACTTTAGCTTTGTCAAGTCCAATCTTGTCAAGTAAATCAGCATCACTTATATCTCCATATAAACACTTAATATATCTTTTTTTTAATAAAGTTCTAATAACTTCTGGATTAAAATCAACAACAAGAAGCTTTTTCTTCTTCTTACGTAAAGATTTTACTATGTTATAACCAATTCTATTATAGCCACATAAAATATAGTCTGGCTGAAAATGTTTAGGGATATTTTCTAATTGCGAAGTATCTGATGAAACATTTTCAAAAAATTTAATTTTATTCCCTATAAACTTGAATATTTGTTGGTCGAATTTTATAAAATAAGATGTTGTTGTAACTGTTGCCATCATAAGGATGACAGTCATGGAAAACACATCTCTTGATATATGCCCTAACAAT
>CAYZMD010000205.1:0-1892 GCA_964479425.1 uncultured Methanosarcinales archaeon
AATATTTAACCAAGAAGGGAAACTTGTAGCAATCCCAAACAATATGGAACTTGTAACCTCTTATATCCGAAGAATGATGAGAAAAAGAACCAACTATGTAGAAGACTCATTTCAAGCACAATGTTCAGATATCCGAACAACAATAAAGCCATTATTAATAACAAGAAAAAAAGTTTATAAAGCAGTTAGAAGAAATCTTGGAAATACCACAAAAGAGTTTATTCTAGAATATTTAAATTTTCTAATAAAATGACTTGTGAAAGAGATAATTTTATTTGCCAATATTGTGAAAAACACATTATTGAAAAAAGGGATTTAACAACAGATCATGTAATTCCAAAATCAAGAGGTGGTAAAACAGTTTTTGAAAATATGGTTACAGCTTGTTCTTATTGTAATAAAAAGAAGAATAATAGGACTCCAGCTGAAGCTAATATGTTCCCAATGAGAAAACCATTCAAACCTTCGATGACCAAAAGAATGAAGGAAATAATGGACGAAGTAAAACAAATGTTAAAAGATACTAATTGGTATACATAATTTTTGTTATTATTTTTGATTTTTATGTATAATATATTTAGAAAAAAGGATATTTATGGAAATAGGATATGATGCTAAACTTATGAAAATAGGATATGATGCTAAACAGTGGGAGCCAAAACGAAACAATCGTGGTTTACGCCCTATTATTTTCTTAGCATTATTATGTGTTATCGGAGTGACATTTTTGCTTTATTCCAATCCCTTAGATATTAATTGGAAGAAAATGAGTTTAAATAAGCAGGTTCAAACTAATGTTTATAATGAAGCCTTTGACAACGGTGTTAACTGCGGAGTGGAAGCCTTAATGTTTTTTGTTAAACAAGGTAAGAAAGAAATAGATATAAATGCAGTACGTGCAAAAGCAACAGAATTAAGAAAAAAAGAAAACAAAAAATGAGCAATTTAATAAACCACGCAGAAAAAGAATTGAAAACATTAGGATTGTTTGATAAAGATAGCGATTACGACGGTGAACTAGCTAAAGATGTTATGGAGCTAATTAAATTGTTTTCAGAACAAGGGCATAGTGGTCATTCTGCAGCAATGGCTATCTTATTATTTAAAGAGTTGGCTGGGTTCAAGACAATTTCGTCGCATACTGGAAATGATGATGAATGGAATGAAGTTTCCGATGGTTGTTTTCAAAATAATAGAAATTCAGGTGTGTTTAAAGACAATAACGATAGTAAAGCATATTATATACATGCTATTTCTTGGAAAGATCAAAGAGGTGTTTGTTGGAATGGAAAAGCCGATAATATAGGTAGTAGTCAATATATTAAATCATTTCCATTTAAACCTAAAACTTTTATTATTGATATTATAGCAGAAGAAGTTAAAAAAGATGATTGGATAAACCATATTAAAAATACAGAAGATTTAGATAAGGTGTGGAAAGTCTATGACAAATACGAAATTTACGATAAGTATGAAAGAAATAATAAAATATGAAACCAACCATAACCTTTGATAAAAGTGCTGCTAGTTTTATTTTGCAGTCACTTGGAAAGTATCTCGACAAACAAGGTTATATTAGAGGACCGAGCGGTGTTTTAAATCAAAGGACGCTATGCGGAATATGCAGAAAGCCGATACACATTAAACGCTTTGCTGGATGGGTAAAAAGTGTTGGCTGTGTGTGTAATAATATTGTTTGTCTTGTCGGCATATCTGGAGTAGTTAAAAAAAATAAAGAAAGTTGTTGACATTTTAAAAATAAAATGGTATAAATGTAGCCAAATAGGAGAAACCAGCTGAAAAAATATGCTAAAAAATGTAAATGAATTAGAAAAATTTTCATATGCAGCTATAGTAGCTTCAGAAGAGTTTGCACGTATTCACTCTAAAAA
>CAYZMD010000206.1:0-1888 GCA_964479425.1 uncultured Methanosarcinales archaeon
AATTTAAGTAACATAAAAAATATTGGAAAAGGGGAAAGCTCACCTGCAGTTAGCAAAGCTATTGCAACTATAGCAATTAAATCCTGTAACAACAAAATCCCAAGAACAAGTCTTCCATGTAGTGTTACAAGTTCACCTTTATCAGCTAATAATTTTATATCAACCATAGTAGAAGAAAATGCAAGCATTATTCCTAGATAGATAGATTCTAATTTACTTAGACTAAACCAATCACGCGTAAAATAAACCAATAAAAAGATTATTATTACTTGAAATAAACCGATCAATAATATTTTTTTTATATTTGCTTCTCGAATTTTTTTAATAGATATTTCAAGACCTGCAACAAAAAGTAAAAAAACTATTCCAATCTCAAGAAAGGCATAAATAATATCTTTTGAAGTAATTAATCCTAAAAAAAGTGGACCTGCAAAAAGTCCTGCAATAACATATGCAGGAATAAGTGGTTGTTTTAACATTCTTGCTATGAATGCGAAAATAGCAGAAATAAGTAAAATAGATGCTATCCCAAAAAGAACTGCTTCGCTCGGTGGAAGTTCAGAAATATGATTAGAAATTCCATTCATAAAACCAACCACATAACCATTTACTATTCCCATCTTTTGAGTTTAAAAAGGCAAAAAAGGTTTTTATATGTTTGGAAATAAAATAGAAAATGGTAATAAACTCTTTATTTTTATTATTATTATAATTCTCTTCAAAATTTGGTTATGCCACCCTACTTAACTAAAACGAGATAATTCAGCCTTTAAGTAGGAATAAGAAAAGGGAAATTTTTCTAATTAATTTAAAATGAAACTAATTTTGAAAAGAATAAAATTTATAAATACAAAAAGCTTAACTTTTACATGAGGGATTTAATTAGAAGTATTGTTCTTCCTGTTTGCTTATTTTTTATATTGGTTTTTGGTGGTGCTTATGTCTTTAGCTCGATTGAAGGATGGAGTTATTTAGATGCGGTGTATTTTAGTGCTGTTACGGCGACAACTGTTGGTTATGGAGATTTTATTCCGGCAACTGATGGAGGGAAATTATTTTCTATATTTTTCGCTTTTTGTACTATTGGCTTAGTGTTTTATCTTTTTTCTTTGATTGGAAAATATTTTTTTAAGAAGAGTGTTACACATGAATTACTAAAATCCGGAAGACTTTTAACAAAAAAAGAAGTTACTAAAATAAGAAAATAGTTATTTTTTAGTGTAATACATAAAAAAATTAAAATATTGTTGAATTTTTAACCTGACTACTAGTTGCTCCTAATGTAGAAAGAAAAATTTGTCGGTCTTTTTTATTAATAAGTTGTGTTTTATCTTTTGCAAGACTCACTATTTTAATTTGACATTTTACTTTTTGACAAATTTTAATATTCTGTATAATTCTAGAAAGCCTAATTGATCTTTCCTTAGGAGGAAGGTTCTTTATTTCATTCAAATCAAAGACTAAACTAATATTATTTTTTTGTGCTATTTTTGCCGTAACATGATTAATTCCAGAATCTCTTTGCTTTAAATTATCTTTTTTAAGAGTTTTTTCTGGACTTATTAAATAATCTACTTTCATAGTCTCTAACACCCGTCTATTAAACACATTATTATGCCCCTGTATCGCAATTATTACCTTTTGTTTTCTTAACTTATCTAATATTTGCCTCGTCCTTTTCTCATCTCCATCAGTATCAATCAAATATCCTTTTGCAAGAATCAAATCATCCTTAGACCTTATTCTTTTTAAAGAAACTGAATCTTTCTCTTGGTATAGTGTTATATCATTTAGCATTATTATCCCCTTATGAGTGTTCCAGAGAACTTTTTATTATTAATTATATTTTTTATATCTTTTAACGAATTAGTAATATATGTTGGAACTT
>CAYZMD010000207.1:0-1868 GCA_964479425.1 uncultured Methanosarcinales archaeon
CAATTGTATTTCCTTGACAATCTAAAACAACATCGCTTGTTGTAATATTCATACACTTAATTCTAGTTGAATTTATTATGTCTGATTGTAAAGTATATTCTCCTGGGTGACTTATATCAAAACAATCATTAAGAGTAGTATTTATGTATGTCAATGTGTAATTTACATTTGTAAATGCGCTATTTCCTGCTGTGTCATAACCCAAACAAGTCCATAAAAAAGTATCAGCATATGGAGCAGTAAATGTTGCTGTTGAAGAATTTTCTAAGCCTTCTAATGTTGAGAAATAACTTCCTCCTGTAATTTCGCTACCTGTTGAATTCCAGACATAAAATGTTAAGTTTTTTACTTCTATATTATCACTAATGTTACAAACAAGATTTATATTTGGTATGTTTATGTTAGTATCGTCATCTGGAGAATAATGTGTTAATGTTGGAGCTGTTATATCAATTATTAAATTTCTTGTTTCTGTTGAAATACTATTTCCTGCACTATCATTACAATAACCTGTATAAGTATAAGTAGTCCCTATTAAATTTTCTTTAGTTAGCCAGTAAGCATTATTATCATTAGTTAGACTAAAATTAATCTCTCCATCAAAGTCAACCCATTGTTGTGCCAAGAATGTATCATTACATGTAAAATTAAAAATTTGAGTCTGTACATTTGTAATAATATTGTTTAATGGCGTTGGACTAATCCATCCTGTTTCATTAACTTCAGTAACGTTTGGAGACGTAGTGTCTACATAAAACCAAGTTGATGTAGTTCTATTATTTCCAATATAATCTTGTACATAAGTTGTAACGGTATAATTTCCTTCTCCTCCAATAGCTGTTTTGTTAATTAAATCTGTCCAGAAATATGTTGCTAAAGTTAAATTTGTTGAATTATAATAAACTTGTTCGTTTGTTAAGTTTGTTACATTTACAAAACTGTAATTTAATTTATGATTGCTTAAATAAATATTTAGATTGTAATTACTATTGAAAAATTCTCCTGTTGCAATAGGAGTTTCATATTGTATTGCCGGACGGGTATTGTCTAAAGTCCAAATAGTAGTTGCGTTTGCAACGTTTCCAGAAGTATCATTTACATATACAACTAATGTTAAATTTGTACTGTTCGATAATGTTACATTATATGGCCAAGTTGTATTTGTGTCTAAAGTTCCATTAAAGATATCTCCTCCAATATCATTCATTTCAGATGTATAAATTACATCGTCACTGATTGTGCCGTTTCTTATTTCATACCATACGCTATCAAGAGCTAAGTCTGTAACATTTGATCTTAAAAGTACAGACCAACCTGCAATTGTATTATTAAGTGGTGTTAAAATTGTAATGTTTGGAGAAACTAAATCTTGGATTATAAAATATGTATCAGTTATATTAAAAAGTCCTGTTGTGTCTGTTGCAATCCAAGTGACATTGTATTGATTAATTATTGGTGTATTACTGAATGTAAATGTATAATTTTCTCCAATGTTTGTAACAGATGGTTGAATTACTGTACTATTTGGTATTGTTACATTAACAATGACTTCGGAAAGTAAATAATTATCTATGACAGTTGCATTACAAATTACTGATGCTGCAATGTTTTGTGGATTAGGAAAACAAATAATATTAGTGATATTTGGATTGCTTAAATCAACATTTAATGTTCTTATCTCTGTTGTAACCTCGTTACTTGCTGAATCATTACAATAACCAGTATAAGTGTAAGTTCCTTCATCTAATATTCTTGACCACCAATATGCTGTTTCTGAATTATCAAGAGAATAATTATTTACGTCATTAAATACAATCCATTGATCAGCTAAGAAACTATCGTTGCAAGTAAAATTGAATGTGTGAGTT
>CAYZMD010000208.1:0-1860 GCA_964479425.1 uncultured Methanosarcinales archaeon
TCGCAATGATTCCACCCCGTTGGGTGGGGTGTAAAATATGTGCAAATATTGTATAATATATTCGTTCCTTATTCCCATCTTTGAACAAAATTTAAATATGGAATCAACAGATTGGAAGTCGCGATCGCTACAGCGTTCAAAAGAAAATAAGAAATTGAAAAAGACTATAAAAGAACTTAAAATAAGTAGAGAGTCATGGAAAGAAAAGTCAATCAGCAATAAAATTAGGGCGGATAAATTGGAAATCAATTTAAAAAAAGTCAAAGTGAAAATGAACGAAATAATATTTCTAAAATAGAAATTAATAATCGTCCCAAAAACCACACATATCCCGTCACAATCATTCAAATGGCCATAATGCTTATTAATAATAGTGGGGTTAGCTTCCGATCTGTCAGTAAAATATTTATAACCATGAACCTGAGTTTTAATTTAAGCCTACGTGTACCTTCCCATGCCACGGTTCTGAACTGGGTAAAAAAGCAGGGCATTGCTAACTTTAGGGATAAAGCATTCTTTGACAATGAGAAATGGATACTTATTGTTGATGAGAGCATTCAGTTTGGAAATAAAAAATTACTGGCCGTTTTGGCGGTGCCGGCAAGCAAACAGAATTTGGGACGGGCATTGACCTATAAAGACCTTGTCCCGTTGGTCCTAAAAGCATCGGAGTCATGGAAGGCCAATGAAATCGAATCTGAAATAAGATCTTGTATTGATCTGGAACAAGTGCTGCATGTCGTGTCAGACAATGGGGGCAACCTCATGAGCTGTTGTAACCTTTTAGGAAAAAAGCACATTGAGGATGTTGGGCACAAATTGTCATGGATAATCAAAGAGGTGTTTGAAGGACAGGATGAATTTGAGGCTTACACCAAAAATTTGTCAGGGTTGAGGGCGAAACTGTCAATGAGCAAATATGCCCATATAGTGCCCCCAAACCAACGGATCATGAGCAGGTTCATGAACCTGCCACCATTGTTCCATTGGGGGAACAGGATACTAAAGCTGTTGGACAAGAAACAATTGAGCGAACAAGAAATCGAGAAAGTGGGATTTGTAACTGAATATAGGGACTTAGTAACCCAAACAAACCAATTGTTGTGCACCATCAATAAAATACAAAAAACACTAAAAACCAAAGGGTTAAGCAAAGTTACGGCAAACCAATGCCTGAGCCTGTTGGATAACATAAAAGATGAGCATGGGAAGAAGGTCGTGGCAATGATCCAAACATATTTTGAAGATACATTACAAAAGATGCCTGATCAGAAAACTATTATTTGTAGTTCTGACATAATAGAATCCTGCTTTGGAAAATATAAGAGTATTGTCAAAGCAAACAAATCAGTGGGAATAACAGACCTCTGTTTATGTATTCCAAGTTTAATGAGCATTGGCAGTCAATCTCAAACCCAAGAAGCAATGACAAAAATAAAAACAAAGCATATTAAAGATTGGAAAGACAAAAATATCGGAGAAACCCTTTATGCCAAAAGAAACAGCTTGTTCAAAAAAGCAGGGTGAAAAAAATAAATATATATACCTGATTTTTTACACCCCACGTGGCTGGTTCATGGATACTGGCAAATTCGCCCTAGAAGGTAACCGGCAACCTAACTATTCTCGACAGCACAACCCTTACCATCGAAGCAGGTGTAATGGTCGAATTCCAAGGACATTACAAACTAAATGTGTTTGGTACATTACTGGCACAGGGCACAGTAAGCGATTTGATTTATTTTACGGTTGCCGACACAACCGGCTTTTATAACAATAGTCATACGGGCTGGCAAGGGATTCGGATAGATAATTCCATTTTAGGAGCCAATGAGGCCATGAACGACAACGATTCCACTA
>CAYZMD010000209.1:0-1787 GCA_964479425.1 uncultured Methanosarcinales archaeon
TTCCCTTTATATTGAGCAACAAGGATTGTTCCTGCCATAGCAAGACCTCCTCCTAATGATACAATTAAGAAAATTATTGGGAAACTAATTGATACTGCAGCAATTGCGTCTGTACCAAGCCTTCCAACCCAAAAAGTATCTGTTAGTTGATAAGCGGTCTGCAAAAGATTTGCAAATATTATTGGTATCGACAAAGTAATTAACGAACTTAATATTGAACCTTCTGTTAAATTTTTTAGTTTTTTCATTTTAGTTTATAACCAATTAATTTGTTTATTAATATATATTTCTCTTGAATTTTTTAAAATCTATTTAGAGTATCCAACTAGACAACTATTAATTTGATAGCCATCTTTCTTTAATCCCAACAATTTAAGAACATTTTTATTTTTTGACATAAACGACTTTCACCCTAAATTAAATTTGTATAATTCTATTTATATAATTTATGGATGTTTAGTACAGAATAATACATTTAAGCACCTAATCCTGTTTCTTCTTTTTTTCTAAATCTTCTATCCTATATTGAAGTTTAATAAATTCACTATATATCATTCCAATAACTAATATAAGAAAACTTTCAACAAGATTCATAAAACCAGTCTTAAATCCAATTATTGCAATAATAAAATATGCGAAACCTATAGCAATTACAAAACTCTTTTTTTTAAGTGTTAATGCAATAAAATGTTTATCTAGTATTCCCATAATAATCACCCATTATATCTCAATCAATTCATACTTTTGACTTCCAAGTCCAATTTCTTCTGCGTACTCAAATTGTTCCTTTCCTTTGAATGCTTTACCTTTCTCTTTTACAATATCATAACACACTTTATCAATTGCTACCGGATCAGTTGATACAAAAATTCCAAAATCATCCATGATAAGTTTCATAGGTTTTCCAATACAATCACAACCTTTAGTAACATTCATTCCAAAATTCAAATAGATATTATGTTTACCTTTCTGTGCCGCATATGCATACTCAACTAATTTTTCTCTAAATGTGTTTCCTTGAAATAATGCTCTAAATATTCCTTTTAATGAGAGTATTGAAATTGCTTTACTCGGACATATTGCAACACACGCTCCACATCCAACACATTTATCTTTATCAATAAATGACTTTTTACCAATAGTTATTGCAGTAACAGGACAAACAGTTTTACACAAATTGCATCTAACACATTTTCTATTTTTTATTTTAGGTTTAATTCCCATATGCATAGCAAGTTTACCGCCTTTTGCAGCATGCCCCATAGATAATTGTTTTATAGCGCCACCAAACCCTGCAAGAGTATGTCCTTTAAAATGAGATATTACTAGTATTTGATTATATTTTTCAAACTCCTTACCTACCTTACATGTTTTATAATGTTTTTTATTGATTTCAATTTCAGAGAATGCTTCACCATAATCACCATCAGCAATAATTACTGGTAGTTTTGTAAAACCATGTTTTTTTGCAGTTTTAAGGTGTAATTCTTTCTTATATCTTTGTCCACCATAGACGACAGATGTCTCCATAAAACTTGATTTAATATCTTTTTCTTTCAAGTAATCAATGATTCCATCGTAGTATTCTGATTTAACATATGTAATGTTACCAGGTTCTCCAAAGTGAACTTTCATAGGTATTTCTTTTTCAAGTTTAATATGTTCTTCTTTAATTAATTTAGAAAGTAATTGTTTAGTTATCTTTTGTACTTCTTCGACACTCGTATTTAAATTTATTTTTTTATAATATATTTATTAAATAATTAATATAATAATTAAATGTGCTT
>CAYZMD010000210.1:0-1773 GCA_964479425.1 uncultured Methanosarcinales archaeon
GAAGTTTTTAAGAAAGCAAGACAAACAGCTCCAACAATCATATTCTTTGATGAAGTTGATAGTATTGCTGGAAGTCGAAGTGCATCGTCTGATAATAATACTGTAAAACAAGTTGTTAATCAAATCTTAACAGAAATGGACGGGCTTGAAGAATTACATGATGTTGTTGTAATTGCTGCAACTAATAGACCTGACATAATTGATACTGCTTTACTAAGACCAGGTAGGTTTGATAGGATTATTTTAGCAGAAGCTCCTGACGTAAAAACAAGGGAGAAAATTTTTGAAGTTCATACTGCAGGTAGAAATATGCCATTAGGCAAAAACGTTAATATTAAAAATTTAGCAGAAGAATCCGAAGGTTATTCAGGAGCAGATATTGAAGCTGTTTGTCGTGAAGCTGCTATGATGGCTTTAAGGGAAGAAGAAAAAGATTCAAAGTCAATAAAATGTGTCAAGGAAAAACATTTCAAAGAAGCTTTGGAGAAAGTTCCTCCTAGTTTGACAAAAGAAATCGAAGAGGCTTATAAAAGTTTGAAAAATCAGTTTTCAAGTGCTAAAGGTAAGCAAATGAAAGAAGAAAAACCTAGTTATTATGGTTAGAGGCAATATGGATGAATGTAAACGGAAAACATTATCAGACTATATGGGTAAAAGACGATGATTCTAAAAATATCCAGATAATTGATCAAAGATTTCTTCCTCACAAATTTGTAATTGAGAATATTACTGGTGTTGATGAGATGGCGCAAGCCATAAAAGACATGCATTTAAGAGGAGCAGGGCTAATAGGTGTTGCTGCAGGCTATGGTATGTATTTAGCAACTTTAGAAGCTCCAAAAGATGCTTTTGAAAAATATTTATTACAAGCTGCTGAAAAATTTAAGTCCACGCGTCCTACTGCTGTTAATTTAGCTTGGGCTGTCAATCGTCAATTGACTGCAATAAATTCTACCAATTCTATAGATGATAAAATAAATATTGCTTTTAAAACAGCTAACGATATTGCACATGAGGATGCTGATTATTGTAGAAGAATTGGAGAGCACGGTATAAAAATTATTGAAGAAATTAGCAAAAAAAAGAATGGTGATATTGTTAACATTCTTACGCATTGTAATGCTGGTTGGTTGGCTTTTACTGACTACGGTTCCGCAACAGCTCCAATTTATGCAGCACATGATAAGGGAATTAAAGTTCATGTTTATGTTGATGAAACTAGACCAAGAAACCAAGGCGCAAGGTTGACTGCATGGGAATTAGGACAACACGGTGTTTCACATACAGTTGTTGCTGATAATACTGGCGGGTTGTTAATTCAGCAAGGTAAAGTTGATATGGTTATTGTCGGGAGTGATAGAACAACCTATACAGGTGATGTTGCAAATAAAATAGGAACTCTTCTTAAGGCTTTAGCTGCAAAATATTATGATGTGCCATTTTATGTTGCTCTTCCTTCAAGCACTTTTGATTGGAATATGAGAGATGGTGTAAAAGAGATTCCTATAGAAGAACGGGGTTCTGACGAAGTAAAATATATTAAGGGAGAATGTGATGGAGATATCAAGAAAGTTCTTTTAACTCCTCTGAGTAGCCCAGCTATCAACTATGGTTTTGATGTAACTCCTAGAGAACTGGTTACTGGTTTGATTACGGAAAGAGGAATCTGTAAGGCTGATGAAGAAAGTATACTTAGTCTCTTCCCTGAGAAGAAAAAATAAGCAAATGAAAGAAGAAAAACCTAGTTATTATGGTTAAATTATTCATTAGAAA
>CAYZMD010000211.1:0-1771 GCA_964479425.1 uncultured Methanosarcinales archaeon
ATTTACATGGCACAATCTATTTTGGGTGGGAGTTTAAGACTTTTGTCCCACAGTCCCAAGTACATATGAATTTAGAAGAGAGTTTATTCCAGGGCAAACTTTAAATCGTCAACCTTTTCAACCTGTTTTCTTCTGGGAATGTCTGGAAAATGATATTAATCATCTACATAGACTAGGTCTTTCTTATTTAGATTTACATCTGGAGAATATTGTTGTTGCGAAATATGGATTGCCAGGAATTCCTGAACTTGGTACAGCTGAGCATAGAGATAACTTAACTCGTTTTGAGTTTGAATATATGAAAGAAGACGATTTGAGATCTTTTGAACGTATAAGAAATGAGTGTATGGCTATAAAAGATTCTTCAGCTTTCCAAATTCATAAATCTTATCAGATATAATAAAAACTTCAAATTCTCCTAAATCCATTTGCAAATATGGACTTAGTTTTTTCTCTTGCAAGACATCACTACCTTCTGTAATCGGATTAAAACTTGGCATTACAATCAATGTCTTACCTTCATATTTCCCTTTCAAGAAACATTTAAACTTCTCTTTTCGATTTTCTTCTTGCAAAGAAATAGCAGGATGTTCATGCCCAATAATTATTGTCTTTATTCCATTTGGAATGTCTATAAGTTTATCGCCATGAAGTATTAGAATATCATCAATTTTGTATTCATTAACTAATTCTACATTACGTTTATCAGCAATAGGGCCCAAGATTGCATCATGATTGCCTTTGACTAAAATTAATTTGCCAAATTTTGCTAGAAAATCAATTAATTGTAAAGTTTCACGCCATTCTTGTTCTGAGATTTTGCCAAACTCGTGTTTTAGATCTCCATTAATAACTATTGTTTTTACGTCCTTGTGTACTTCTTTTAGAATTTTTTCGAGCCTAACCATAATGTCTTTGAAGCTCAATCTAGGCAGCATTACTCCTCTTTTATTTAGCTCTTCTTCATAGCCAATATGAATATCAGAAATAATTAATGTATCTTTAACTAATAAAGCTAAATCTACAACTTTTATTTTGTTTGTTAAATTATACATAGAGAACACTTGATTTTAAAAAAAAGATAAAAAAATTAATAACCTTTTTTTGCTTCGCCTGCTTCAATAGCCTTCTCAGCATTATCTTTTGACATCATAGCGCACATTTTAGTTTTATTACACTTAGAGCAAATACCTTTAGCCATAAATCCGCCTCTGGATGTTTTCTCAATTACTGGGTCTTTCATGTCAACGCCTTTTTCCTTACATACTACACAATATCCTTTTACCATTTTTTATCTCTCCTTATATTATATTATTTTCAAATTTGAAATTTAAGCTTTGCCTAAAATCCTACACATACCACAGCTACAGTCAGGGCACTTTCCTTTCAGCATTCTTCGATTATTAGCAGTAACAACTTCTTTTGCATCTACCATATCTCTTTTTGTTTTACATTTAACGCAATATGCTTCCATTTTTTACCCCTCACTTTAGCTATTCTAGTAAAAATACACAATCTGATATATAAAGATTATGTTTAAAAAGCCATATCTTCAATAACACTATCGATCCATTCTTCAGCCATTCTAACTGCTTCAAGTCTAGTATCAGCTAGTCCATTTGCTAAGATCTCAGTCGATATATTATTGACCATTTCTAATTTATCTTCAATGTGATTCATACGAATACACCCCCAATGATATAATAAACGTATATTGGTTTATAAATTTTCTGTCTTTAGTATAGCAATGCACCAATTTTGTATATTATTG
>CAYZMD010000212.1:0-1769 GCA_964479425.1 uncultured Methanosarcinales archaeon
TCTTAATTATTTACCTCAAAAAGTATTTACGCCATATAAAGGTCTAATATTTAGAACAATTATGCTTACTTTTGGATGGAGTACATTTATGGCTTATCATCTGAAAGGATTAATTAGGAAATTGATTATTTTTGGAAAGAATAGAAGCAAAGCTCATTTCAAAAGATCTATTAACTTAGGTGAAGATAACTTTGTTGTAGAGGATCATTTAGTTAATAAAGATAATTTAATTTTTGATTTTTTGAAGATTGGGGGGTGTTCATACGTAAGATATGTGCCTCAAAGTAGATTCTTTCAACCAATTGAACTGGAAATTGAAGAAAAAATATTGGACAAAAAGGAATTAGCAACTTTTAATAAACGAAAGAAGTTATCTCATAAAAGGATTGTCAAATATTAATTTTATTTCTTTATTTTTTTTGCTATTACTATGTTATAGAACCCTAGTGCAGGAAAGTTATCAAATATTCTTAATATCTTAATAAGAAAATTGGGTGTTTTATTTGGAACAATAGCTCCATGAGTTCTTGCAATAACTATTTTAAGGCCTTGTCTTTTAACTAATTTTTTCAAGTATTTTAGATTGAATTTTAGTGCTCCTCTTTCTTCTTTTTTTATTAGATTAAATAAAAACATTAATGGATTGTTTCTATTAGGCTCGCTTAAAATAACATATTTTTTACTAACTCTTATCATTTCGGAAATTCCCTTGTTAGGGTTTTTAAGATGATGTAATAGATTAGAACAAAATACAACATCAAATGAATTAGATTTTTCTTTTAAATTATTAATGTCTTGAACTTTGCAATTTTTAACAGGATTAATAGATATCATTTTCTCTGAGAAATCAACGCCTTTTACCTTAAAAATCTTTGATAGTGGTTTAGTAAAGTAACCATTTCCACAACCAACATCAAGAAGTGTTGTGTTCTTGTTTGGTTTTACTACTTTTTCAATTATTTTTACTTTTGGCATTGCAAAAGCTTTTACAGCGGGATGATCGGGCGTTCTTCTTTTCTTTCTATTTTCGCTTTCCCAAAATTTTTGTTGTAATTTATTCATTTGTATTTTACCATAATGTGTGCTAGTAATCCGAATAAGAAAATCTGTATTGATGAAAGCACAAGTAAAATTATTGTAACGTCCATAATTTTGCCTGAAAAATAAATACCATGTACTGCTAAGGCAATAGCAGCAGTGAATAGTAATGTGCTTATTGTTGTAAATATCTTCAATGGATTGAATAATAGTGTTAATTTCAATAATAAATTTGTAAAATTATAGAAGTCAAAAGGCGAAATACTTGATTTTCCTGCTCTTTTGTAATAATTAATAGGAATATATTTCACTTTATAATCTTGACTAAAAAAAGCCATTGTGATTGTGCTAGTAAATGAGAACTTTTGTGGATATAATTTCCAAAATTCTAAACATTTCTCTTTATTAAATAGCCTTAATCCTGAATTTAGATCAGGTATATTTTTGCCTGCTAAAAAACCTGCAAATTTATTTAAAAAGAATTTAGCAGGTTTTCGCATTAATGGTATTTTTACGTTTTTACCTATTCTTGCGCCAATAACCATATCATAATCTTTTGAATATTTTATTAATGCAGGTATTTTTTCAACTGGATAAGTGCCATCAGCATCAGTAATTATAATGTATTTGCCTTTGGATGCTGTAATTCCTGTCTTTAAGCTTGCACCATATCCTCTATTTATATTATGATTAATTACTTTGATCCCTTTGATATTTTCAACAATAGTTTT
>CAYZMD010000213.1:0-1735 GCA_964479425.1 uncultured Methanosarcinales archaeon
GTTGAATAATTTATATTATCACCAGTTGAATTCCATATATAAAAAGTTAGGTTAGCAATCCCAATTGTGTCTGTAATACTACAATTAAATGTTTGCAATACTGCAAATGTTGATATTGCATCTAATGGACTTATTAAATGTATAATAGGAACAAAATCAAATGTTAATGTTCTTGTTTCTGTTTGATTTGTGTTTCCTCCTTCATCTTCTGCATAACCATAATATGTATAATTTCCTTCTGTCAGATTTGATTGGTTTGTATAAAATAACCATCCATCCGCAGAATATTTATTCAGGTTTGAACTATATTGTTGCCAAATTTCTTCAGCAGATAAAGATTTATTCCAAATTCTAACTTCATCAATAGTTCCATTAAAATAATCTGTTGCATCTGGATTATAACTTCTACCAATCCAAACACTATCATTGTTGGTTGGCAAATTTCCTGAATAACTTGAAGTGGAGTTTTTTAACTCCCCATCAACGTACAATCTCATTTCTGAGTTATTATATGTTGCAGCAAGATGATGCCATGTTCCATCATTAACATTTATTGGAGAACTAATATCATAAGAAATTGAATTATTTCTAATAAAAAATTCTCCACCGTTCATTGTTGAAAGAGCATATGGAACATCCTTTAATGGTCCTAATGTTACTACCGTTATTGTTACAAAACCTGCAGCCGAGTTAACTCCGGATGAATTTGATTGATTAGTTCCATCATTATATGAACCACCACCGCCGCCATAAGTTGAATAAGATGACCAAGAAGCAGCAGAACCACCGCCAGAATAACCACCGCCAGCACCAGGACCACCCAACTGTCCACCACCGCCACCACCAAAACCACCATAATTTTCAGTAGTATAACACGTATTTCCTGTACCTCCTGCTCCTCCATTAATAAAACTTAGACCACCATAAGATAAAGCACAATGAGTTCCGCCATTTGCACCATTACCTATTAATCCACCACCAGCACCTCCTTGATAACTACCACCAGTACTGCCTCCACCACCATCAGAACCACCAGTCCCTGTTGAGGAACAAGATATGGTAACACCAGATGTTCCTGTCTGTCCGTCCGCATCGCTTGCAGTACGCGAACAACTTAGTCCATATGATGTTGATGGTCCGCCGCCACCACCACCAGCAACAATTAATGCATTATTACTTGAGTTAACAACAAAAGAACCGCCACCACCACCATTTTCGTTACCATGCGCACCACCATTAGAGCCACCTACTTGCCCAACCAATATTTTAAGAACTGTTCCTTTGGTTATAGCAAACTCTCCACTCATCCTGGCACCTTCACCTCCATCAAGAGAAGAACCACTACCACTACCACCTTGTGCGCCATAAGCCTCAATTCTATAAGTTCCTGTCTCTGGCACAGTCCAATTCTGTATTCCACCTATACTGGTAACATTCCCATCTAAAGTTGTGCCGCTATATTCAGTATCACAATCACCTTGACTTGGACCAGTTTTTCCAGTCTTTCCACATGTTGTAAAATTATAAACTGTCCCAACTGGATCTTTTGCAATAACATAACCTTCAGAATTAGATTTCACCCAGGCAGAAAGTGTAATTGCTTTAGTAATATTAAAACTCGTATCATTACCTACGTCAACATAATCATCCACACCATCAAAAGTAAAAGCACCATTATATTTTCCATCAGAAATTGGTGCAGAACCATTATATGCAATACCATCATTGCCTTGTC
>CAYZMD010000214.1:0-1700 GCA_964479425.1 uncultured Methanosarcinales archaeon
TCAACAAGTTCATTAGATAATTTCTGTCTTAAACTATCCATAACTTCTAATATTAAATTAATATCTTTCTCTGATATTGAATTTACGTATTCAGAGGAAAGTCTTTTAACCCTGTTTTCCATACTACAATTCACTCTTATATTATCAGATTTTTTCATTTTATTCCAAAGAAAGTCTGGCATTTGTACTTTTCCTATCTTTCGACTTTCGCCTTCAATAAAAATATATTTCTCATCTTCTAGTTTTCTTAATTCAAAAAACAAAAGTGCATCAAACATCTGCTGCGTATTAGGTTTTAATGCAATACTACCAAGCAAAGAACTTCTATGCTGCGCTAAACCTTCTAAATCAATAATAGGATGTTTATCTTTTAATTTTTGTAATATTTCTGTTTTTCCACAGCCTGTAAGACCATGCAAAACATATAATTTTGGTTTAAAATTCACTTCATTAAAATATCTAAGCACATGTTTTCTAAAAGCTTTATGCCCACCATCGAGTTGACGCACCCAAAACCCAACAGAATCTAAAAGATTATTAATAATTTTACTACGCATTCCTCCCCGCCAACAATAAATAACTAATCTTTTATTTCGAAATTTAAAATATTCATTCATCATTTCAGGCAATTTTTTAGAGAATATATTTACCCCTTCAACAATAGCTTTATTTCTACCTTCTTGTTTATACAAAGTACCAACTACTGCTCTTTCTTCGTTTGAAAATAACGGAATGTTTATTGCATTAGGAATATGCGCTTCCTTAAATTCAGCAGGACTTCTAATATCAACTACTAAAACATCCTTTAAATCCAATAATTCTTGAACTGTTATTTTCATTAAGTGACGTAGAATATCCTTATTTATAAGTCTATACCACGCTAAAAGATATTTTATAAAATAGATATTTTTTTAATCTTTTTTTAAAAATATACTTTTTATGGTTTTCAGGCTTGAAAAAGAAGAGATCCTTGAAAGGGCAAAAGAATTTGGATTTCTTGCATGTATAGAATTAACAATTAATGCTATAGTTAGTACGAAAAAAAGAGAAAGAAAACAAACCCAAATTTACAAAGCTAATGAAGTATTAGAAGATATTTTAACAGAAAAAAAAATAGACGATGTTAAATTTGTATGTGGATTTGCATCAGTAAAAAGTCCTTGGACGACAAAATACCCAAAAGATACTAATTTTAATATTAAAATAATAAAATACAATGAAAAAGTTCTAAGACTAATAATTGAAAGCATGTTATATTTTCCAAAAGAAACTAATAAAAAAATTACACCTATAGGATATGAATTAATAGAAAAAGTGCATGATTATTGCAAAACATCATTTGAGCCACTTATCCCTCTAATAAGTCCACATAAAGACATGAAAGATTTTGAGCATTATTCAAAACTTATAGAGGATATCACAGAGAAAGATTATGTGCAATATAAAAGGAATACTGATGAAATAAGGGCAGAAATTTTTGTACAATATGTCAAACATCTATTTAGAATAAATATTCCTAGAAAAGATTATTTTGATTGTTCTTCAAATGAAGTGTATAAAGACGGTGAGCCTTATACTGATATAGATTATATGATTGCAACAAAAAGAAATTCATTTGAAAATGTATTTAATAAAATTTTACTTGACCATAAAAATGTCCAAATAAAAAATATGGATATTGATAGAAATTTGAATGGGGA
>CAYZMD010000215.1:0-1694 GCA_964479425.1 uncultured Methanosarcinales archaeon
ATACGCTATTCATATGATAAATCATATTAGGCATCCTGAATTAATAAATAATGATTTTATAAGATTTCAGAAAAATATTGAGATAAACGGATTATTATTATTTTCGAAAGATAGAAATTATATACTATTCCTTTTTGCAGAAATATTTCTTGGAATAGTAATTGCTTCATATGCTAATTTATTCCTTGGGATTATTATCATTGTGTTAGCATTGCTGCTCACTGATTATCTCTCATGCAAATATAAAGCACATAAATTTATTAATGAGGTTTCATTAGTTTTAAAAGTGTCCTCGAATGATAAATCTGTATATGGTGAAGGGCGCAAAACAAACATAGCTAGTTTAATCAAACAATATGAACTCGAAATTAAAAAAGGATCTTCACGTGCTATGTTTAATTTAGCAAATTTATATAAAAGTGGAAAAGATGTCGAAAAAAACATTCAAAGAGCAATTGAATTATATGAGCAAGCAATTGAACTTGGAAATTTGAATGCAATAAACATGTTAGGATTTCTCTACCAAAAAGGTGAAGATGTTGAAAAAGACATGCAAAAGGCGATTGAACTATACAAACAAGCAAGTATAATGGGATATACTATTGCAATGTATAATTTAGCAAATTTATATGCAGAAGGTGATGGAGTAGAAAAAAACATTTCAACAGCAATTAAACTATATAAACATGCTTATGTAAGAGGAGATCAAATGGCACAGTATAATTTAGTACTGTTAGGGGTCTCTATAGAAGATGTAGAAGATATTGAGGATTTAGAAGATATAGTAAAGATATTGAGGGAAATATAGAAAGAACAATTGAATTATATGAATAAGCAATTGAATTTGGAAATAATATCGCAATGAATAATTTAGCATTGTTATACAGCGAAGGCCATTACAACTGAAAAAGGCTAATTGATTAGTTTGTATTTGTAATATATAATTAGTATAAGAGCAAAGGGACAGGAATAAACAAACAGATTATATAAAATTGTTCTGTTTGTTTTTATTTAGGAGGATTATAATGGGAATTAAAAAATTCATAAAAGAAAGTCTACAAATGGGTGAAACGATTGAGTTTATGGCTGAAATTACTATAGTGAATATGCTTAGAGAATCTACTAAATATCCTTATAAGTATAGGGTTATTGGGAATTGTTTTGCTATTACAAGTCTTGACAATATACTAATTTGTAAATTTACAAACCTTTTTTGGACAAAGGGTGTTGTTTTTAAAATTAGTAAGAACTATATACAAGAATATAAAATTCGAAAAAATGATTCTTATTTTTTAAAAGATTCAATAGATTTTATTTTTGATGAAAAATTATTTTTTGATGGACAAGTTATCGAACGAATTTCTCTTTCTTCGAATTTCAATGCTGGGGAGAGAATAAATAACCTTATTGAGCAAAAAAACTACAAACTAAAAGAGATTTTAGACATATTTGAAAAGCGTTTCAAAATAGTTGAGAAAAACAGGCAAAAGATATTAGAAACTTTGGATAGACCTTTTGAACACTATCCAATTAAAAGTCAGTGTAGTTTTTTAAGTAATAACCAAATGGAAATATTTAATTAACATCATAAATTTGATTGGTATGCAAGTGAAACAAATGATTAAAGTCCAAGCGATTGGGCTTTTCTTTTACACTGTGCACACTTAGAAGATGGCTTTATATAGCCATTGGCT
>CAYZMD010000216.1:0-1687 GCA_964479425.1 uncultured Methanosarcinales archaeon
AAGATATTTGGAAAGACATGGCAATTTTTTTAGGAACACTAGTTACATTATTATTAGGAACAAGATGGTTGATATTTTCGACAATATATATAGCAAAGGAAATGAATGTTAGCTTATTTATTATTTCATTAATTTTTATTTCGTTTGGTACGACAGTTCCAGAATTAAGCGTTTCAATAAAATCAGCAAAAAAGAATGAGGCAAAATTAGCACTAGGAAATATTCTTGGTTCAATGGCAATCAACAGCACATTTATCTTAGGATTTGCTTCGTTAATAAATCCAATCATTATCGAATCACAACATACATTTTTAGTTAGTAGTTTCTTTGTAATAGCTTTAACTCTAATAGGAACATTCATAATAAATAGAAAGAAAATATCAAAAAATTATGCATACTTACTGTTTGCTTTATACGCAGTATTCTTACTTAGCCAAATCCTTTAATTTTAATTCTAACATCAAATCTTCAATCTTCTTTAAATCATATTTAATGCTATCATACTTTCTTCGCATTTCGCTTTCACGAAGGTCAAATCTGCTAAGTTCAGTATGAATTTCTTCAATAACATCTCTTATTGGAGGGATTGAATCAAACTTGCCTTTGGTTGCATCAAGAATTGCTTTTCTCATTAATTCTCCTGTTAAATCTGCAAGTCCAAGAATATAGTGATTTGTATCAACATCCAGATCGTTTTTAGTTAATAATTTACCTTCAGCTACATAACTATAATATAACATTGCTTCAACAAACTCCATTGCTGCAGCCTTAAAACTACCTTGATAATATAACTTAGAATTTTTAGCAACATGTTCTTTTAACTCATCAAATGCCGCCATCATCTCGCCAACAATTGCTTCTGCATCTTCATTCCTATGAACAGCATTAATAACTTGTTTTGATAATTTAATTATGTCTCTTGATTTTTTAATAAGAATTTCTCTATCGTTGTCAAAACTATCAAAATCCTCTAACATTTCCTTAAAACTATTTTTGTCTAACATATATCATAAAATAGAATTAAGCTATATAAAAGTTATTGAAAAAAAAGAAATTAACTCTAAAATATTTAATTAATAATAATTAAAAGAATCTATCTAGAAGTTACAAAAATTAAAAAAAATTTTGAACATCTCTATCGAGATGCGTCTGCTTGTCTTTCAAGTTCATTCTTTTTAGAAATAACACCAGAAGTCATTTGCAAATTATAAGCTGCAATGATTTCATCAGCTAAAGCTTGTTCAATTGCTTTTTTACTATTAAAGCTTTTTTGATAAGCAATCTGAGTCATAAGTCTTAATGAGATATCAATTCTTCTTTGTGGTGCACACTCTACAGCTTTAGGGTATCTTGCTCCACCATACTCGATTGCGATAACTTCTTCTCTTGGTGCTGCATTTTCCAAAGCTTTTACAAAAACTTTGATTGGATTTTCATTTGTTTTAGTTTCAATAATTTTTAAAGCCTTAAAAACAATATTATATGCTGTTGCACCTTTTCCAGTCATATGTCCAGAGCCTCTAAAGTGCTTCTTGCTTTTATGACCTGTAACCATCATTTTGTTAATTAATCTTTCAACAATAAATACTCTTGATTTATGAAATCTATTACCTGCATATCTTGCTCCAGTTCTTGGAACGATTGTAGGTTCTAAAGTAATATAAGGTTTTAACCCAGGGTCGTTAAC
>CAYZMD010000217.1:0-1642 GCA_964479425.1 uncultured Methanosarcinales archaeon
TTTTAAAGACCTTTTGAGGTTAACTTTGTAATTATCCACACATATGCGGTTAATTTTATCCTAATCTTCAACTTTTCTGAATTTTGCGGTTTATCTTTCTCCTATACACACATATGTGGTTAATTTTATCCTAATCTTCAATTTTTCTTAATTTAGCGGTTTATCTTTCTCCTATATACACATATGTAGGTTGTTTTTTTCAATCATCAGTTTTTAATTTTTGTGGCTATTTATATTTTTTATACCTTCTTTAAAAAAAGACGGCAAAATAATATAAATTTAAGTTCTTGGTGATTAGACGATGTATTCTCCCTATGTTATAATAATAGTAATTAAACAACTTATTACAGTATTGAAAGAGGTATTTGATGAAAGAGTATAATGCATACATTGATGAAAGTGGCGACGAAGGTATCAGAAAGGGATCAAAATTCTTTATATTGACTGCTATTTTAGTGGAAAAAGAAAAAGATTTAGAAATTTCTAAAACAGTAGATGATATTAAAAGAGAAATTGAGATCAATATAAAAAGTCAATTACATTGGAACAGGATAAAAGGACTCCCAAATAAAATTATGATTATGAAAAAAATTGAAGAATTGGATTTACTTATAGTCAACATTATAATTGATACTTCAAAAATGAATATTTTACCTTCAAAAGAAATATACAATTATTTTTTCGGTTATCTTTGCGAAAGAATTTGTTGGATTATGCGCGAAAAAAAAGCAATTGCTAATATATACATTAGTAGTAGACCTAATTTAAAAAAGGACAGCTTAATAAAATATTTGAAAGCTAATAGTAAAAAGCACACTATTGACTATTCGAAAGTAAATGATATTAAAATTTTACCAAATAAAAACAAAAAATTATTGCAATTATCTGATTGTTGTTGCAGTGCGCTAGGGCAAGCATTAAAATATTGTGACAATACTCACTGTTATTATACCTCGATTTTGTTTAGCAAGTATTATCATAAGTCAAAGAACTATTTAAGTTATGGATTTAAATATGTTCCTGGGAATAAAAAAATACCTAAAGAATTATCTACAATTATGAATAGAGCCATTAAATATCAAGAAGAGAAAGAAAAAGAAGTGATTATTGTTTAATCACTTCTTTTGTTTTAATGTTTAAGCAACTTCCCTGACTATAGGATCCCACATGTCAAGCATGCTGGAATGCATCTAGCACTCCCTACAGTATCTCAGCGAACAAGTCACTTAATTAATATTATACTATCTAATTTTAAATTTTACAAGTTTTATTTTTATATGGTACATTTTTACAAATAAACTAAATTATAACTAATTCTTTTTTTATACTATTTTCAAACGATTTATTTATACTATGAAAAGATTTGTAATTATCACATATACAATATATCCATAACATAGAGAAGCTACGAAACTGGAAACAAGTGTATATTTTGCCTCTTTTTGGTTTTCAGCCTTATTAATTTTTATAAATATACCTAAAACAAACGAGATTAAAAATGAAACTATAAATTCATATGAAAACGCAAGACCAAAGAAAACAATTAATGGCCATTTCAAAAATTCTATCCAATAATAAGATAAAGCAATTAAGCCAAGTCCAAATAATGAAGAAAATATATTTCTAGAATTTTCATTTGCTT
>CAYZMD010000218.1:0-1606 GCA_964479425.1 uncultured Methanosarcinales archaeon
CTTGGACTTTCTAAAAACATTTTAGCCAAGAAAATTAGTTTGGAATAATTATCAACATTTAATGCAGCTGCTGCATTTCTTTCTTTTTGTACTGGGTCAATTAAAATTAATGGACTTTCTAGTTTGCTTTTATTTAATATTTTTAATACATCTTTTCCTTTAAAATAATTCTCAACATCCACAACTTCTTTAGAATTCCATTTGGCTGCAACTTTTAATAAATTTAAAAATCCTTTATATCTAATAATTAAAATTTCGAGTACGTATCCAGAAAACCCATTGATAAAACTTTCTGCTCCGTATAATCCGTTTGCTTTAAAAAATATTTTTGCAAGTCTTATATCGTCGTTATATTTACTATGTTTTTTAACCCAATCAACATGGAATGGAGACATATCTGTTATATTAACGATATTTTTTACATTCTTAATATCTAATACGGGTATAATTTCAAAACTAATACTTTTGTGTTTGAATTGAAAATAATCTCTTGAACCATGTACTCTTATCGCTTTAAACTTCTTTAATATTTTTTCTAATATATCTGAAATACTTTTATTTTTGTAAGAAAGGTCAAACATTACAAACACATCTGCATCAAAATGTTTTAGGTGTGTATTTTTTGCAACACTTCCGCCAAGCATAGCCTTTGCTTTTATTTTTTCATCAATTAATTTTTTGTTTATTTCATCAACTATTGTAATTACTTTTTTTTCAACATTTTCGCTTGCTTTGTTTTTCTTAAGTATTTCGTCAAATATTTTCATAATGCTACATACATTATGATATATATAAAAGATTTGCTATTTTTCTAATTTTCCTGCATGCTTGAGCTTTTGCTCAACAGACTTAAGTGCCAACTGATTACTCAGTTGGTTGTTTTAGATAAGTTTAAATATACATATTGTAGAAGATGATTATATGGTAGATCCTTTATTAAGTTTAACATATCTTACATTAGTAATTATTATTGGTTTAATAAGTTCAATTATATCAGCAAGAATAAAAATTCCCAATGTATTATTGTTATTATTAGGAGGAATACTTTTGAATTATATTACTATTGGGGGCAATCCTATAGTTCAATTCTCTACATCATTTATTACTGCAATAAGTATTTTAGCTTTAATCATGATTGTCTTTGATTCAACTTCTCGTCTAAGTTTTAAAGAATTTGATGAAAGTTCTAGTAGTGCACTGAAACTTACGGGTTGGTTTGTTGCTTTGACAATTGTACTATTGACTACCGCAACATCTTTTTTAATTGAGGTTCCTATCTCGTTAGCTTTATTGTTTTCAACATTAATGGTTGGTACAGCTCCTGATGTTGTTTTGAGTATAGCTCAGGATTCAAAAAATAGAATTATGCAAATATTAAAAATTGAAAGTATAGTTAACACACCTTTAGTTGTATTGATACCTTTTATTATTCTTGATTTTATGAAAACAATTGAAACTCAAGAAGTTGTTGTTGTTGCTACAGACTATTTCAAGCCTTTTTTACTTCAGATTTTTACAGGCGCAGGTGTTGGATTAATTATCTCAATAATAGTATTTAAAGTTATGCGAAGATATTATTCTGAGAATCTTTCTCCTTTGGCAGTTA
>CAYZMD010000219.1:0-1598 GCA_964479425.1 uncultured Methanosarcinales archaeon
GCTACAAACCTTGATATTTAGCACTTTCCCTGCCATTACTTATACAAAATGTTATGGCACGTTTTTATTTCATAATCATATCATTTTCAACTATTTATTTTATTCCAAATGGTACTTTCAAAGATACACTAATATTTCTTCCTTGATTATAATAATTCAACGGTTGTAATGTAGAAAGATGGTCAAAATATTGTGTGTCGAAAATATTGTTTACAGATATACCAAAATTTAAAATTTGTTGAGATACATGAAAGTCTGTATTAATACTAAAATTCACAAGCGTATATCCATTTGTTGCTGTCTCATAAGGAGATGGTTTGTCTTGTTTTAATGCAGTTAGTGCAGAAAGTTTGATTGATGGTTTCTTCAAAAATCCAATTTTCTCACGCTCTGCTCTAATTTCATAACGAAATTTTTGAGCAGGTATAAAGGGCAAATAATTACCATTTTCTTGCTTGCCAATAACCAAGGAATAAGTTCCTTCTATATGTAACCATGGTAATGATTTAGGATGAAAATGGATTCCTGCTTCTCCTCCGTAAAGTTTTGCATTTGTTTGCGAGAAACGATAAATACCTACACCAGTTGATGTTGTATCTGTGGTTGGTGAAATAAAAATATAATCATTAATTTGATTATAAAAACCTGCCAAATCAAAGGATAAAAACTCACCATGATAATGCATACTTAAATCTGTTTCAAATGAATTTTCAGGGGATAAATTTTCATTCCCAATCTCAAACCTACTCCCGTGCATACCGAGTGAAGTCAATTCGGATAAATTTGGTACACGGTAGCCTTTTGCAAAATTAGCCCTAAACATTATTTTTTTATTAACACTATATGTCGCACCAATTGACCCGTTAAGATTTGAAAATTCCTTATTTACTGGGGCTTGATAACCGCTTGTTCCTTCAATTCCCAATGCAAAAGTTTCAGTGTTATACATATCGAATCTCAAACCACCCTGTAATTTTAGTTTTTTGAAAAAAGTATATTGTGCTAATCCTAAAAAACCTACATTATTAATATTGGCATCAGGCAAAAATTGAGAAGCCCGATTGTTAAGGTTTCTGTTATTTTGCGACATTCCTTGTAATCCAATAATATATTCCGACTTATCGTTGGAAGGCAAATACAATTTAGATTCATAGGTAATGGTATTCAAATTCATTTCAACAAAAGGGACATCAAGAGTTGTTTGAAGTTTTCTCAGTGCGTTTTGATAGGCTGCATTAATATCCCATTTGAATTTGCCTAAGTAAAGGCTATTTTGAGATGAAATTAATTGATGTTCCAAATCCTGAAACCAAATTTCATTTTTCCGTCCTTGCTCTGTTATCAATGGTTTTACAGCAGGCACAGTCATTCCTAAGTCTTGTTTAAAATAGTCGTAGAAAAGTTTAAAAGTTCCAATCTTTCCTGTATATCCCGTATTGGCATTGAATGTCATTTCGTTGAACCGAGAATTTGGGACATAATCACCACCACCTTGTAAATAATCGGCATGGGTTTTATTTCCAAAACGAAACCCACCAAAAAGATTTTTAGAAGCTCCTTTCAATCCGATGCTATTGTTCATTCCAAGTGTATTAGAA
>CAYZMD010000220.1:0-1594 GCA_964479425.1 uncultured Methanosarcinales archaeon
TTGATGTTTGGAATAATGATAATATTAGTGTTAGAAATTTTAAAATAAATTTATACGAGATTGAGGACAATGTAATAATTAATAATCTTACAATGTATTATAATGAAAGTATTTCTCCTTATAGTAAAGCATCCCTTTCAACTGTATTTAATATTGCTAAAAATAATGATTTATATTTATTTGTTGACCCTGATTATAATTTATTAGAAAGTAATGAAGGTAATAATTATTTGAAACAGAAGTATTATCCTTCTAATGTTTATTTAGATATTAACGTTACTCCTGCTGTTGCTGTCGACGTTATTGAAGATTATATTCTTAAAAATTTAAAACATTACAATATTGTTGATAGCCCATCTATTGCTGATTATATTTTACGTATTGGTTATAATCCATATAATGATTTGACTTTATTAGAAGATTGGGGAAAAGAAAAGGGAAGCGTAATGATGTATGATGAACATGATAATCTTAATTATAATGCTCTTATTAATATTTACAATAATAGTATTATACTTGATGCAAACGCAATTGAAGGAGTAGTTGCAGGATTAAGGCAATTTAATTTTGATGAATTAGAAAATAATGTCGATGTTTATATTGGCAAGGATAGCATTGACGCATTATCTACATATGATTTTTTTAATTATAATTCAGAATATTATATGGTTGATAATTCTACTTTTGCCAATGTTGTTGAAATGGCATTGCTTGGCGGATATAGTTTCTCACAGGAATTAGTTAAAACTCAAGATTTAGTAACATTAAGATTAAAGCATATTTCTCCTCAGCATACTTATACATTCAAAAATTTACTAGATTATATCCACGGAGAATTAGATTTAAATTACACTGAATTACCTGTAGTTATGGCTGGAGGATTATGGAGTAATTTAACTTATTGGGAAGATTTAGCTGGAGAATTAGCTGCAACAGGAAGAGACGTTTGGATGGTTGAAATCACAGGCGGTCCTTATACAGATTGCATAAATTGCAGTGATTATAACTTCAATGATTTGATAGACAGTTATTGGCCAGCAATTATTGCCGGAGTACAAGCTTATACTGGAAAAGATAAAGTCCAATACGTTGGCTTTAGTAACGGCGCAAGAACAGCATTAAGTTCACTTGACAAATGGAATGCCGGCAAAGCAGACGCAGGATTATATTGGAATGGCACAACTTGGAAAAACGCATCTCTATCAGCACAGCCTATAGACCATTTGGTAGCTGTTGCAGCACCGGGTGCGTTTGAGGGTGATAGTGCAATGAAGAGTGCTGTGATTAAAAAAGGTCAAAAAATAATTAATCATTTTGAAATTCGAAATATAAGCCATGCAGATTTTAATAGATTTGTTGGTGCAGGATTATATTTTGGTGATTATTTTGAAAACTCTGACAACAAAATTTCTTTAGGATTATTCAAAAACTATTTTAATTTCATGAATTCTTCTTTAGATGTTCAACCAGGACCAAATGTTACAGTAAATAAGTTCACAGCAATTCGTGGATATGTGGCAACAGATTTGGGAAGCGATTTAGTTGTGACAAAAGATGATATGGATGCTATTTATGGAAATGTAAATGCAGCAAA
>CAYZMD010000221.1:0-1584 GCA_964479425.1 uncultured Methanosarcinales archaeon
TTGTCCACACAATTAGTTTTTATTTATTTATAAATTCAACACTGTCTTTCTTCACTCTAAAATAGTATCTAAAGTTTATAAACAACAGATAATAAACTATACTAAAGGGGTGCATTTTTGAAAGATTACATAGTTAGTAGAAAAAAGAATCATAGTTCGTTCTATTTTCAAGACTTTGTAAGAAGACATCTAAATGCCAAAAGAATTGCTCTTATTCTTTTATTTATAATATTTTTATCAGCTTATTTCTCGTTTGTACAAATAGAACTTATTCAAAATCAAGAAGTATATAATAAAATTATAGCTGATGGCAAGAATCCATATTTTGAAGGAATTTATTGGATTATTACGACGATGGCAACAGTCGGATATGGTGATGTTGTTCCCTTGTCTATGCTAGGAAAGTCTATTGCTATGATTGTAATGCTTGTAGGGGTTACAACTATTGGCCTTATTGCAAGCGAAGTTGTTTCAGCAATTGTTTCTGCTAATTTTGGAGAATTATTAGGTGTGAATAAAATTAGTGGGAAAGTAGATTATTTAATTTGTGGATGGAATGAGGTTAGTAATGCTACTTTAAAAGAATTAATGCAAAAAAGACATAGGATAGTAATTATTGATAATGAGAGAAGAGATGAATTAAGTAAATTAGATAATGTAAATTTCATCAAGGGTAATCCTGTAGATAGAGCAACTTTAGAAAAAGCTAATATTGAAAACACGTCGACTGTAATTTTAGCTATGAATAATGATTCTAATGTTATCTTGGCAATACATGTAATAAGAGAATTAAATCCTTACGTGAATATAGTTGCAAAAATAAATAGTCATGACAATATTTTATTGGCAGAAAATGCAGGAGCAGATCATATTGTTGGTCCTTCAGTCATTGGCGGAAAAATACTATGGGAAGCATATTCTCAACCAAGTGTTGCAAATTGGATAACTAATTTAATTTCTACAGAGACTAATTATGGATTTTATGAACATGATGTTTCAAAGGATTCAACACTTCTTGGAAAGAGAATAAAAGAGTTAAGAAAGAAATTAAGTGGTAAAGCAAAGCTTATAGGTGTTGATACACCTTCTGGTCTTGAAAAAGTTCCTGATGATGAATACGAAATAAAAGAAGGTAATAAGTTGATTCTAATAATTAATAAAGCGAAGTTTAGAGGATTAGAATGAACATAATACTTATGTCTCTTGCTGCAGCTATTTTAAAATTAGCTATCTCCAGATATGTATATAAGAAAAACGAATCATCAAAAGTGAATATTTTATTTGCTATCTTATTTTTATTTCAGGCTTTATGGGATATTGGTAAAGCTTTATCTTGGATGATGCCAAACGTTACAATCGCATTACCTTTTGCAAAATTAAGTTATACAGGATATATTATTAGTATGTTTATTTTTCCACATTTTGTCTGGGTATATTTAAAGAGAAAGAATGTTGTTTCAGAGCACATACACCTTTGGTATTTGCCAATGTATTTATTATTATTTTTACTTTGGACAACTGATTTAGTGATTGCAAAAATGGTTTATGGCAATTACACTTATTTACCTATTTATGGCGTTGTTT
>CAYZMD010000222.1:0-1522 GCA_964479425.1 uncultured Methanosarcinales archaeon
AGTTGTTGTTCTATGCCACAACACTTATAAGAGACCCACAATTATTGCTCATTATGATTAAAGAAAACTTATCAAAACTTGGATTTAGCCCTTCAGAAATTAAGATTTATCTTCATTTACTAAAAGAAGGGAGTAATTATCCTAATAAAATTAGTTCTGAAACTAAAGTAAATAGAACAAATGTCTATGAAGCTTTGGAACGTTTAATCTCAAAAGGAGTTGTTTCGTTCATAATTAAAAATAATATTAAATGGTTTGAAGCAAAATCATCAAAATCACTTATTTCTCTAATCAATGAAAAAGAAGAAGAGATTGTAAAAACTAAAAATCAACTCTTAAAAGAAATTAATAATCTAAATACAAACCAAAAAAATCCTACTCTTGAAGCTAAAATCTTTGTTGGGAAAAAAGGTTTAAGAATGATTTTTGAAGATATATTAGAATCAAAAAAAGATATTGCTTTATTTGCTTCTGAATTACAATTTAAAAAAGTCTTTGGACCATATTTTGAATTATGGCATAAGAAAAGAATAGAAATGGGTATTAATCAAAGGTCAATATTTCCTAAAAAATTCAAATCTAAATTAAAACAAAGACCCAATTTATCATACAAATTTGTTGATAATATATTCACAAATCCTACAACAACCATACTTTATGGAGAAACTTGTATTTTTGTTCAATGGTCAAAAGAACCAATCGCTATAAAGATAAGTAATAAAGAAATTGTAAAATCACATTTAAATTATTTTGATATGCTTTGGAATAATTAGAAATGTAAACTTTTAGAAAGTCGAGTAATCTCGCTTAATTAAGACAAGATATATATATGCATAGCATCACTATATATAGTATGGCGACCAGTCAGACATCAACTCCGACGGACTCGCCTGATTTTCAAGCAAATTATAGTAAGAAACTGTTTTTATCGACGATGAAAGGGTATTGAGTATTCACGTCCTTCATATGTTGAGGTATTTCTTTCTCTTCTATTAATTTTAATGTTTTTTGCTCAACTGTCATAAAATATGATCTAACATTAAAATGTTTACTTAAAATTTCACAATTTTTTTTCAAATTATAATACAAAGTACCACTATCAAGAATTTGTCCAGTATCAATCATTCCTTTTGCCTCAGAAATATCTTCATCAATTTCATAAATTACTACATTAATCATACTCTTTGTTAATGTTAAAGCAGTTGTCCTATGAGACCCATCAAGCATAAAATATTTTGCTTCCGGATTATCTTGTTCAAATTGTTTCAATATGTCAAGTAATTTATTATCAAAATATTTTTTAACAATATCTTTTTTGATAACTGGAACAAACGGTAGATTTAACTTAAATTTACTGATTTTATAATATTTTTCAAGATCAGGCATACTATAAATTGGAAAATCATTTAAAGTGATTATTTGATTAGGATATAAATTGAGTGTTTTCATATATGTATAGAATATGAAAAGTATTTATATATTTTGCCCAAACCTCAATTCTTGTTATTTATTGCTTACTTTG